>DASUIJ010000070.1:0-9801 GCA_036279815.1 Phenylobacterium sp.
GCCCACTTCGACGCCGCCCACTACATGGCCCAGCGTCCGGACCTGCCCGCCGACCTGCACCCCCTGGTCCACTACCTGACCGACGGCGCGTTCGAGGGGGTGTCGCCGGCGCCGGGCTTCGACGAGGCGGCCTATCTGGCGGCGAACCCGAAAGCCGCCGACTCGCCCCTGCCCGCGCTGGAGCACTGGGCGCGGAGCCGCGAGGGCTAGTCCGGACGCTCAGGTCCTGGGCGATGTTGGCTTTGGCGCCGACTTGGAGTCTTTTTTGGCCGGCTGGTCCTTGGCCGTGGAGGCCTTCTTCTCCGCATCCGGCCTGGATTCGGGCGCCTTGGCCTCCGGGGGCTTGGGCGGCGGCGGGAAGATGTCGCCGGGGTCCTGGGCGATGGCCACCTGATGGATCAGGAATTCGCCGCCCGGCGTGGCGTCCAGGTCCAGCCGCACCTGGTCGATGATCGAGGACTTCCAGTCGTCGCCGCCGGACCTCAGCCGGTGCATGTCGTAGACCAGCACCTGGGTCTGCCCCACGACCGGATCGCCGCCGAAGACCGGCTTGGCGAAGAAGGACTGCGTCTCGCCGTGGGCCGCGGTGGAATAATAGACGGTGCCGTCGAACGGTCGTCCGGGCCTCACCCGCGTCATCCGCACCACCACCAGCGAGCGGAGGCGGCCGTCGACATTGAGGCCCCGCGGCGTGCGCAGGATCACGCCCGGTCCGAGTTCGCGGACCGTCAGGCCGGAGCCGTCGGCGGGCAGCGCCTCGCCGCTGGCGGCCACGAAACCGTCGGTGGCGCCGTCGAAGGTCCAGGTCTTTTCGGCCCTCAGGGGCCGGCCGTGGGCCAAGAACGCCCTTTTGCCGGCGTCCCAGGTGATCGGGCCGGCGACCTCCCGGGGCGGCGGCGCGTCCGCCGGTGTGGAGGGGTCCACAGCCGGAACGGGAACCGGCGCGCGATGGAGGCTTCGAGGCGCCGCGCGATCGCAGGCGGCGACCGCCAGCCCGGCGGCGAGCAGGAGAACCAGGGTGCGTATCGTCATCGGGACCTGCCGCCCCCCAGCGCGCGGATCGGCGGATCGATCGCCAGATAGGCCAGGGCCGCCAGGGCCGAGAGGTCCAGGAAGTAGAGGTAGCGGTAGTCGCAGGCGATCGAGACCACGAAGAAGCTGGCCGTGAAGCCCAGCGCCGCGATCATCAGGCCGGCCATGGCCACGTCCTGGGGCTCGCGGCGCAGCAGCAGCAGCAAGGCCGCGCCCGCACAGACCAGGGCGTAGCTCAGGTGCGAGAACACGGGCGTGTCGAGGAACCAGGTGCCGTAATTGTAGAGCGACCGGTCCGCCTCATCGACACCGGCGGCGATCTTCAGATCGGCGAGCTTCTCCGGCGGGCCGTCGACGCCGATGTGGATCGGCAGGCAGCTGTCGATCATCGGGGTCAGGAACACCCAGCGGAACACGTCCCAGCGGTGCGCCAGATAGGCGGACGGATGCTCCAGCACCAGGTCCCGCCACTGCCGCTCCACCACGCCGTCGGGCAGCACCCAGAGCGCCCGCCCGACCGCCGGATCCAGGTCGAGATAGTCCACGCGCTCGGCCGAGTAGACCGACACGCCGCGCCGCTTGATCACCCGCTCCGACACGGGGCTGGCGGCGTTGATGTCCTCCAGGCGCAGGTTCCGGTCATGGGCCGCCGCACCGATGATGTCGTAGTGCTGCAGGATGCGGATTCCCACGTGGGTGGCCTTGTCCTCGCCGGCCTGGCGCGGCTGGGCCGCGGCGCCCATGGCCATCGAGACCAGGACCACCGAGACCAGGCCCCCCAGGCTCCAGCCCAGCATGGCGCGCATGCCGCCGGCCCGGACGGTCCACGCCATGACGATGGCGGCGACGGCGGCGGCGATCAGGCCGTTCTGCCGGACCTGCGACGCCAGGGCGAGCATCAGGACCAGGGCCAGCATCGCGAGCCAGGGCCGCCCGGGGCGGGTCCAGACCTTGGCGATGTGAGCCAGCAGCACGAAGCTGGCCAGGCCCAGGTTGGCGAACAGGATGTCCTTCCAGATCGTGCCCTGGTGGATCAGCAGGGCGGGGCTGAGGACGATCGGGATGGCGATCAGCGGTCCGAGCCAGGACATGCCCGGGCGCAGCGTGCGCAGCGCCAGGAAGCTTCCGAAGCCCAGGGCCCCGCTGGCGGCGAGATAGAGCCCGGTCCCGGGAACGATGCTGTCGAAGGCCCCCAGGATCCACGCATTGACCGCCGGCCCGAAGGTCTCGCGCACATGGTGGCGGCCCTCGTAGAGCTGCATCACCGTATCGAGGGACATCTGGCCCGGCAGGTTCGCGCCCAGCATCACCAGGAAGCCGGTGATGAACACCACGCGGTACGCCGCGACCGGATCGAGGCGAATCACCGGCGCCCTCATGCGCGGGACTGGGTCATGATGACGGTCAGGCCCGCCAGCATCAGCGCGTAGCCCACCAGCAGCATCCAGGAGAACGGCTCCTTGAACACCGCCCAGGCGATCAGCGGCACCAGGGCCGATCCCACCAGCGAGAAGACATAGGCGCTGGAGAGCGGAACGCGGGTGAGCACGTAGAACCAGAACAGCGCGGTCATGCCGTACCAGGCGAAGGCGCCCATCAGCGGCCAGTTGCGCAGGATGCGAAGGGGCAAGGGCCCCTCCTGCGTGGCGTTGTAGAGCGCCGCCCACTTGAACATGGCCTGGCCGATCGGCAGGGCGACGGCGAAGACCGAGCAGAGCAGGGTGTCCTTGAGGCCCATGTCAGTCCGTCTCCAGCCGCTCGAGGGCGCGCAGATAGGGGTGGATGGCCCGGGTGGGGACGTTGGACACGTCGAAGTTCATCGCCTGCAGCAGCAGCTGGACGCCGACGATCACCGGCAGGGCGGCGGTCATCACCACGCCGGCCGAGGCCGCCTGGTGCGGATCGCGCACCGCCAGCCAGTGCAGGCCGTAGATCAGGCCGAACAGGAACAGGCCCGTCCCCGCCAGCAGCTCCATGGTGGCGACGTTGAAGTCGCGCACGAAGTACTGGCCCAGGATCCGCTGCGCGAAGTTGGTCATGTGCTTCAGGGCGAAGGGGCCGATGATCGCGCCGATGCGGATGTTGGAGACCTCCTCGCCGTAGCGGGCGCGCATGGGCACGTCGCGGACCACCGCGCGCAGGGTGCCCAGATGGTAGAGCAGGTCGGTCTCGAAGAAGAACCGCTTGGAGATGCGCTTCTCCATTACCCGGCGCGCGACGCTGGCCTCGATGGCGGTGAAGCCGTTGGTGGGGTCGAAGACGTTCCAGTAGCCGGTCGAGACCTTGGCCGCGAAGCTGAGGGCGGCGTTGCCGAACACCCGGACGCTGGGCATCGACTGCAGGTGGCTGATCGAGGTGAAGCGGTTGCCCTTGGCGTAGTCGGCCTCGCCCAGAAGGATCGGGGCGATCAGATGGCCGAGATAGCTGAGGTCCATCTGGTCGTCGCCGTCGACCTTGACCAGGATGCGGCCGCCCAGGCGATCGGCTTCGGCGTAGCCCGCCATCACCGCGCCGCCCACGCCCTGGTTCTGGGACAGGCGGACCAGGTGCACCCGCGGGTCGTCAATGGTCTGTTCGATGTGGTCGCCGGAACCTTCCGGACAGGCGTCGTCGACGCAGACCACGCCCTCGATCCAGGGCGGCATCCGGGCGATGACCCGGCCGATGTGGTCGCGGACCTTGTAGCAGGGGATGATCAGCCAGACGCCCGCTTCGTCCAGCCGCGGATCGACCGGCCGCGGGTCGTCGCGGCGCCGGGCCATCGTTCTGCGGCTCTGGGGTTCGGTCGACGGCATGGGGATCCTTGGAGTCCGGCTAACACGCGCCGCGCGATTGCGTCCATATAGTCGCCGATTCCGCGCGCGGCGGGAGCAGGCCGCGCGCTTGCACGGCAAAATGCGACCTGATACCAGCGGCCCTCATTCTGGAGACCGGATGCAAACCGCGGAACACATGCTGCGCACGGGTCGCCGCGGAACCCGGCATGAGTTCTCCCTGGCGTTCGCCGACCTCCGCGCCTCGGTTGCGAAACTCGGACTGGCCTGGTCGCTGGCCTGGCACGACGTGGTCTCGCGCTATCGCGGATCGATCCTCGGGCCGCTGTGGATCACCCTGTCCATGGCCCTCATGGTCCTGGGCATCGGCTTCCTCTATTCCGAGCTGCAGCATATCTCGCTGACCGAGACCCTGCCCTTCGTGGCGCTGGGAATCGTGTTCTGGGGCACGATCTCGCTGGTGATCATCGAGGGCTGCGACACCTTCGTGCTGGCCTCCAGCATGTTGAGCCAGACCTCGCTGCCGATCCTGACCTTCATCTGGCGCACCGTGCTGCGGAACCTGGTGGTCCTCAGCCACCATGTGGTGATCATCGTCGCGGTGCTCGCGGTCTACGGCTACTGGCGCACCATGAACCTGCCGCTGGCGGTCGCGGGGCTGCTGCTCACCCTGGTGAACGTGGCCTGGATGGCCCTGGCGGCGGCGATCATGTCGGCCCGGTTCCGCGACATTCCGCAGATCGTCACCTCGACCATGCAGTTCGCCATGTTCATGACGCCGGTGTTCTGGCGGCCGGACTCGCGCTCGGCGACGATGCACGCGGTGCTGACCTTCAACCCCTTCTTCCACATGCTGGACTCGATCCGCGGCCCGCTGCTGGGCGTCGCGCCCGATCCGCTGAGCTACGGGGTGCTGGCGGTCATGGCCGTGCTGGGATGGGCCGCGACCTTCACGGCCTTCGCGCTCACCCGCCGCCGCATCGTGCACTACCTATGAAGCCTGCGCCCGTCTCGATCAGGGTCAGCGACCTGACCGTCAAGCTGCCGGTCTACGGCATCGATTCCAAGTCGCTGAAGAAGCACCTGGCCCGCGTGGCCGTGGGCGGGCGGCTGGGCCATGCGAGCCACGGCTCGGCCGAGGTGACCGCGATCAGCGGCCTGACCATGACGCTGAAGGCCGGCGACCGCCTGGGCCTGATCGGCCACAACGGCTCGGGCAAGACCACCCTGCTGCGGGCCCTGTCCGGCGCCTACGAGCCCGACCAGGGCGAGATCGAGGTCTACGGCCGGATCGCGCCGCTGCTGGACCTGGGCCTCGGCATCGACCCCTCGGCCACCGGCCTGGAGAACATCCGGCTGCGCGGCCGGATCGCCGGCATGAGTTCGGCGATGATCGAGTCCAAGATGGATGAGATCGGCAAGTTCACCGGCCTGGGCCCGTTCCTGGCCATGCCGTTGAAGAGCTATTCGGCCGGGATGCAGGCGCGCCTCGCCTTCGCGGTGGCCACGGCCGTCGACGCGGACATCCTGCTGATGGACGAGTGGATCGCCGTCGGCGACGCCGATTTCCAGAAGATCGCCCACCAGCGCCTGCTGAGCCTGGTGGAGCGGGCCGGCATCCTGGTGCTGGCCTCCCACGACCTCGACCTGATCCGCCTCTACTGCAACAAGGTGATGCGGATGGAAGGCGGGATCGCCTCGCCGGTCACCGACATCAGGAAGCTGGACCAGCTCCTGGCGCAGCCCTGAGGCCGGCGCTCAGGTCGCCGAACTCCAGTTCGCGCAGCAGGGGCTTGCGGGCGGCTCGCGACAGCTCGACGGCCTCGCCGGATTCGAACAGCGCCATCAGCGCGTCCTCGTCGGCCAGCACGCGGCCGTGCCCGCCCTCCGCCACCATGGCCGCGACATTGCCGCTGTCGGGATGGGTGAGGACCGCCGCGCCGGCCGCCGCCGCCTCGAAGGCGGTGAAGCTGAAGGTCTCGCGGCAGAGCGGCCAGATCACCGCCACATCGATGGCCAGGTCCTCCAGGGCCCGGCGCATGGCGTCCGGCGCGTCCGCGCCCACCGTGATCTCGTGGAATTCCACCTGCAGCTCCTGCACCCCCCGTCGGCCCAGCTGGACGAAGGCGTAGCGCGGGTCGTCGCGGAACCTCAGCGCCAGGTCCTGGAACACGGGCCAGCCCTTGTGAGGGGTGGCGGTTCCCATGAAGGCCACCCTGAGCGGCCCGGCCTGGGGCTCCGGCCCCGGGCGCGTCGCGCCCAGCGCCGCGTGCGGGCGGACCAGTTCGCCGGCGCGGGGCAGGTCGGCGGACGCCCGCCAGGTGTCCAGCGCGCTCTGCGACGGCGCCACGACGGTGAGGTCCAGGGCCTCGAACAGGCGCCGGTGCTCGGCGACGTGCAGGGCGCGATGTGGGCCATAGACGCAGACCGTGCACGCTCCGCTGTCCGGCGGCGGCGCGGCGCAGTCGGCGACGTCGTTGCGGGTCAGGTGGAAGCCGGCGCACAGGCTGGCGAAGTCGTGGATCCAGAAGAAGCCCGACCGGGCGCCTGCGGCCTGCGCGATGGCGATCACGTCGGGGCTGGAGTGGCCGAGCAGGCTGTGGATCGCCAGGCTGCGCGCACCCTTCGGCGCGGCGGCCAGGGCGTCGGCGACCGCCCCGGGCTCGAAGTGGCCGACCAGGGCGCCGTTCCAGATCAGGCCCAGCAGGCCGGCGCCGGCGCCGGTGCGCACCATCGGGAACGCCTCGGCCGGGAACAGGTGCAGGTGGTCGACGCCGCGCCCGGCCAGCGCCCGATCCTCCCGCTGGACGCAGAGCTGAACCCCGCCGACCGAGGTCGCGTAGTTGTCATGGCTGAACGTCAGGTGCAGGTCGGCGAAGCCCGAGCGCGAGGCGGCCAGGGCGCGGGCCAGGTCCTGCGGCGCCGAAGGACCGATCCGCCGCCCCTTCGGCGGGGCGGTTCGCTGCGACATGGGAAGCAGGCGGGCCAGGATGTCATGGCGATAGCCCAGGCGGCGCCTGGCCACGCGCCCTTCGGCCCGGCCGGTCTGCAGATAGTGGACGAAGGGATTGCCGCCCGCCTCCACCACGTCGGGATAGAGTTCGCCATAGTCGGTCAGCGAGAAGTCCGGCGACGGATCGCGCCCCTCGCGCCAGCCATAGGCCATGAAGTGGGCCAGGGGATCGACCCCCGAGGCCGCCACGTCGGGATTGCGGCCCAGATAATAGGCGACGTCGAAATGCGCCGCGACCAGGCGCGCCTCGGCGCTGTCGGCGACCGACCCGGTGGTCCACGCGATTCGCCGGCGCAGGCGGCCGGCCAGCCGGCGCAGGCTCGCGATCGGGGAACGGGGTGGACTGACGGTCAAGGACGGTTCCGGTCGAGGGGCGAGTGCAAGCCTCTTACACCACCCGGGCGGAAAGCCGACAGCGCCAAGCCGCCGCGGTGGTGCGTCCGGGGCGATCTAACTATAGAGGGCGCAGGTCGGAACAGGTCGGGGAACGGGATGCGGGTCAGAGACCGGCTTTGGGCGACGGTTCGGCCGATCCCCGTCGCGCTGCTCGCCCAGATCCGCGCCAGGCCCTGGCTCCACCGGCCGATGCACGCCCTGGCGGTCAGGGCCTCCAGGTTCCGCATCGCCAGCCTGTTCATCCAGTCGGTGCTGGAGGAGCATTACCTCACCGCCTACGAATACGATCAGTGGGTCGTCGAGAACGACACCCTGGACGACGCCGACCGCGCCGCGATCGCCGCCCATGTGGCGCGCATGGCGGACCCGCCGACGATCTCGGTGGTGATGCCGGTCTACGACACCGATCCCCGCTTCCTGCGCGAGGCGATCGGCTCGGTCCGCGGCCAGCTCTATCCGCACTGGGAGCTCTGCATCGCCGACGACGCCTCGCCGGGCGAGGCCACCTGGGCGCTGTTGCAGGAGGAGGCCGCCGGCGACCCGCGGATCAGGCTGGTCCGGCGCGAGACCAACGGACACATCAGCGCCGCCAGCAACTCCGCCCTGGCCCTGGCGACCGGACGATTCGTGGCGCTGATGGACCATGACGACGTGCTGCCGGCCCACGCCCTCTACGAGATCGCCGCCGAGATCCAGGCCCACCCGGACGCCGAGCTGATCTACTCCGACGAGGACAAGATCGACGAGGACGGCCATCGGTTCGACCCCCATTTCAAGACCGGATGGAACCCGGAGCTGCTGCTGGGCCAGAACATGGTCAAGCACCTGGCCGTGGTCCGCCGGGACCTCATCGAGCGGCTGGGCGGCTTCCGCCTGGGCTTCGAGGGCAGCCAGGACTTCGACCTGGCCCTGAGGATCGGCGAGGCGATCCCGGCGGCGCACATCCGCCACCTGCCGGCGATCCTCTATCATTGGCGGCAGCGGACCTCGGCCCGATCCTTCTCCGAGACCGAACTCGACCGCTGCCTGGCCGCCGCCCGCCGGGCGGTCGCCGAGCATCTGGAGCGGACCGGGGCCAAGGGCGCGAACGTCGACCCGCTGCCGAACGCGCCGGCCTATCTGGAGGTGAAGCGCGCGCCGCCCTCCCCCGCCCCCATGGTCTCGATCATCGTGCCGACCCGCGATCGCGCCTCCCTGCTGAAACGCTGCATCGACGGCGTCCTGCGCCAGACCGACTATCAGCCCTTCGAGCTGATCATCGTCGACAACGACAGCGTCGAGCCCGAGACCCTGGCCCTGTTCAGGACGGCCGCGAAAGACCCCCGCGTCCGCATCCTGCCGGCGCCCGGGCCCTTCAACTATTCGGCCATCAACAACCGCGCGGTGGCCGAGGCCAGGGGCGAGATCGTCCTGCTGCTGAACAACGACATCGCGATGATCGAGCCCGGCTGGCTCACCGAGATGGTCGCCCAGGCGGCCCGGCCGGAGGTGGGCGCCGTGGGCGCGCGCCTGCTCTACGCCGATGGGCGCCTGCAGCATGGCGGGGTGATCCTGGGGGTCGGCGGCGGCGGCAATCCGCACGTGGCCGGACATCTCTATTCAGGCGCCCGGTCGATGGAGAAGAGCTATTTCAATCACTTGCGTCTGGCGCGCAACGTCTCGGCGGTGACGGCGGCCTGCCTGGCCCTGCGCCGGTCGGTGTTTCTCGAGGCCGGCGGACTGGACGAGGAAAACCTCCCGGTGGCGTTCAACGACGTCGACCTGTGCCTGAAGATCGGCGCCCTCGGCTACCAGATCATCTGGACCCCGCGCGCCACCCTCTATCACCTGGAATCGGCGTCGCGCGGCGCCGACACCGAGCCGGTGGCCGCCGACCGCTTCCGCGCCGAGATCGCCTATATGCGCCGTCGCTGGGGGCCGGTGCTCGACGACGACCCCTTCTACGGGCCCAACTTCGACAAGCAGCACGTGGACTATCGCCTGGCCTTCCCGCCGTCGCGGGCGCGGCCCTGGCGGACGGGCGTCTAGGCGGCCCGAGGACCGTCCGGGGCTCAGTCCCGATGGGGCTTGCCCACCGTCATCAGCAGGAAGACCGCGCCCGCGGCCACCAGGGAGGCCGGGATCATGGCCTGGAACACCTGGCCCGGACTGAAGCCCACGGCCCGCAGCTGGCCCGCGATCACCGGCCCCGCGATGGAGCCGAACCGGCCGAAGGCGACGGCCGCACCGGCTCCGCCCGCCCGAATCTGGGGCGGGTAGAAGATCGGCGCCAGGGCGTAGAGGACATAGAGCCCGCCCACCACCAGGAAGCCGGCCAGGGCGGCGAATACGAGAATCGCCGGCAAGGTGGCGGCCTGGGCCAGGCCGTACATGGCCGCCGCCAGCACCAGGAAGACCAGGGTCGCCGGCCAGCGGAAGCCGACCCGGTCGGCCAGCCAGCCCAGGAAAAGGGCGCCCACGACGCTGAAGCCGTTGAGCCAGAGCGCGGCCGCTGCGCCGTCCGCCGCCGTGAACCCCTTGGCCTGGACCAGGGTGGGCAGCCAGTTGAGCAACAGATAGGTCACCAGCAGGTCCAGGGCGAAGACC
>DASUIJ010000071.1:0-3115 GCA_036279815.1 Phenylobacterium sp.
GCGTCCAGGTGGCCCTCGACCAGGCGATCGTCCGCGGCGACGCGGCGCTGAGCGCCGGCTCGGAGGTCGCCTTCCTTCCGCCGATGAGCGGCGGATGATCCGCCTCACCGACCAGCCCTTCGATCCCGGCGCGCTGCTGTCGCCGTTCTGCGCCGACCGCAGCGAGACCGGCGCCGTGGCGAGCTTCGTGGGCCTGGCCCGGGCCGAGCAGGGGTCCACCGACATCCTGGAGCTGGAGGCCTATCCCGGCTTCACCGAGGCCCAGATCGGCGAACACGCCGCCGCGGCCACGCAACGGTTCGGCCTGCAGGACGTGCTGATCGTCCATCGGGTGGGCCGGATCGCGCCCGGCGAGGCCATCGTCTTCGTGGCCACCGCCGCGCCGCACCGCCGCGCCGCCTTCGAGGCCTGCGATTTCCTGATGGACTACTTGAAGAGCCGCGCCCCCTTCTGGAAGAAGGAGACCGGGCCGGACGGCGCACGCTGGGTCGAGCCCAAGGCGCAGGACCACGCCGACATCGCCCGCTGGGAGACCTGACAGACCATGAACGCCTTCACCCCCGGCGGCCATATCGACGCCAACCAGAAGATCGTGCCGGTGCGGATCGCCGTGCTGACCGTCTCGGACACCCGCGACGAGGAGAGCGACACCTCCGGCCACGTGCTGGCCGAACGGATCACCGGCGCCGGCCACCACTTGGCCGCCAAGGAGATCGTCAAGGACGACGTCCACCAGATCCGCGCCCAGCTGAACGCCTGGGTGGCGTCGGGGACCGTGGACGCGATCATCACCACCGGCGGCACCGGCATCACCGGCCGCGACGTGACGCCGGAGGCGGTGGAGCCCCTGTTCGACAAGAAGATCGACGGCTTCTCGGTGATCTTCCACCTGGTCAGCTACCAGTCGGTGGGGCTGTCCACCCTGCAGTCCCGCGCCGTCGCCGGCCTGATCAAGGGCGTGTTCGTGTTCTGCCTGCCGGGCTCGAACGGCGCGGTGCGCGACGGCTGGGACAAGGTGATCTCCGCCCAGCTCGACAGCCGCCACGGCCCCTGCAACATGGTCGAGCTGATGCCGCGGCTGCTGGAAAAGTGAGCCGGCTGACCCACATCGACGAGACCGGCCGCGCCCACATGGTGGACGTGTCGGACAAGGCGGTCACCGACCGCGAGGCCGTGGCCGAGGGCTTCGTGCGGATGAGCCCGCAGACCCTGGCCCTGGCGCTGAGCGGCGACGCCAAGAAGGGCGACGTGCGGGCCACCGCCGAGATCGCCGGCATCATGGCCGCCAAGAAGACCGCCGAACTGATCCCGCTGTGCCATCCCCTGGCGATCTCCAAGATCGAGGTCCGCGTGTCGCCGGGCGAGGGCGGGCTGGCGGTCACGGCGCGGGTGAAGACCTCGGGCCGGACCGGCGTCGAGATGGAGGCCCTGACCGCCGTCTCGGTGGCCTGCCTGACCGTCTACGACATGCTGAAGGCCGCCGATAAGGCCATGACCATCGAGGCCGTGCGGCTGATGGAGAAGTCGGGCGGCAAGTCCGGCGACTGGGTCCGCCCATGAAGCTGATGGCGGTGGAGGCCGCGCGGGCGGCCATGCTGGCCGAGGTCTCCGCCCTGCCCGCCGAGGTGGTCCCGCTTGGCCGGTCCATCGGCCGGGTGCTGGCCGAGGACCTGACCGCCGTCCGCGACCAGCCGCCCTTCACCAACTCGGCCATGGACGGCTGGGCGGTGCGCAGCGCCGATGCGCCGGGCGACCTGGCGATCGTCGGCGAGAGCGCCGCGGGCCATGGATATGCCGGGGTTCTCGGGCCCGGCCAGGCGGTGCGGATCTTCACCGGCGCGGCCCTGCCGGACGGCGCCGACGCCGTGGTGATCCAGGAGAACGCCGCCCGCGACGGCGACCGGGTGAGCGTTCCCGCGGCCCGGCCCGGCGACAATATCCGCGGCGCCGGCAAGGACTTCCGGGCCGGCGACGTGCTGCTGGCGGCGGGGACGCGCATCGACCCCTGGCGGCTTTCGCTCTGCGCCTCGGCGGGGCGCGCCCAGGTGTCGGTCCATCGCCGGCCGAAGGTGGCGATCCTGTCCACCGGCGAGGAGATCGTCGACGCGCCGGCCACGCCCGGCCCGTTCCAGATCTATGATTCCGGCTCCCCGGCCCTGAAGGCCATGCTCGAAGGCTGGGGCGCGGAGGCCGGCCGGGTCTCGGGCGTGCGCGACAAGCTGGACGCCGTCATCGCCGCAATGCGCCACGCGGACGCCGACCTGATCGTGACGGTGGGGGGCGCCTCGGTGGGCGACCACGACCTGGTGCGGGCGGCGGCCGAGGCCCTGGGCCTGTCCATGCGGGTGGAAAGCGTGGCGATCCGCCCGGGCAAGCCCACCTTCTTCGGGGTGCTGGGCGACGGGCGCCGGCTGCTGGGGCTGCCGGGCAATCCCGCCTCCGCCTTCGTCTGCGCCGAGCTGTTCCTGAGGCCCCTGGTCGCGGCCTATTGCGGCGCGAGGGCCGAGCCGGTCATGGCCAGCGCCCGGCTGGCCGCGCCCCTGCCCGCCAACGGTCCGCGGGAGCACTGGATGCGCGCCCGGCTGACCCACGACGACGGAGGTTTGGTGGCCGAGCCCTACGGCGACCAGGACTCCTCCCTGGTCACGGTGTTCGCCGCCGCCGGAGCCCTGCTGCGCCGCGCGCCGAACGCTCCGGCCCTGGCGGGCGGGGACCTGGCGGACATCTTGCCGCTGGATCGGGCCTAGCCGGCCTCCACCTTGTCGCGACGGGAGGGCGCCTCGCGGGGCGTCGCGGGGGCCTTGGCGCTGCGCAGGGCCATGATCTCGCCGATCACCGACACCGCGACTTCCCAGGGCGCCTTGCCGCCGATGTCGAGGCCGATGGGGGCGTGGACCCGCATCAGCGTGGCCTCGGGCACGCCGGCCGCCCGCAGGGGGGCGAGCCGCTCGGGCAGGCGCTTGCGGGCGCCCAGCAGGCCCACATAGCCCGCCTGGGACGGCAGGGCGGCGGCCAGGGCCTCGCGGTCGGTGTCGATGTTGTGGGTGGCGATGGCGATGGCCGTCCAGGCGTCGCAGCCGATGGCCTCCAGCGCCGCCTTGGGCTCGTCGCGGCG
>DASUIJ010000072.1:0-3589 GCA_036279815.1 Phenylobacterium sp.
CGACCGCCGCCCCGAGAGCCAGTGGACCCGGGTGCTGGCCCCCGTCGACGTGATCCTGTTCGAAGGCTGGTGCGTCGGGGCGCGGCCCCAGCCGCCGCAGGCGCTGGCCGAGCCGATCAACGCCCTGGAGCGCCTCGAAGACCCCGAAGGCCGCTGGCGAGCCTACGCCAACGACGCCCTGGCCGGTCCCTACCGCGCCCTGTTCGACCGGCTGGACCTGTTCGTCCTTCTCCAGGCGCCGAGTTTCGAGGTGGTGCTGGAATGGCGTCGGGAGCAGGAGCGCAAGCTGCGCGAACGCCTGGCCCGGGAGGGCGCCGATCCCGGCCGGGCGATGAGCGACGAAGCGGTCGCCCGCTTCATCGCCCACTACGAGCGGATCACCCGCTGGATCCTGGACGAGGCGCCCGGCCGCGCGGACATCGTGGTCCGCCTCGACGCCGGGCGCCGCGCCGTCTAGCCGACCGGGTTGCCGCCGGCCAGGAAGTCCATCTTGCCCAGGGGCACGCCGTGCATCCGCAGCAGGGCGTAGGCCATGGTCACGTGGAACATGAAGTTCTGCTGGGCGAAGGTCAGCAGGAAGTCCGGCGCGGTGAAGGTCATGGTCCGACCCGGCAGCGGCAGCTCGACGGTGGCGCCCGTCCGGCTGTTCACCTGCTCCGGCTTGATCGTCTCCAGGAAGGCGATGGTCTTGGCCACCCGCTCCTTGAGTTCGGGGAAGGTGGTCTCGGTGTCCGGCATCACCGGGGCCTCGATGCCCGCCAGCCGGGCCGCGCCGCCCTTGGCCGCGTCGCAGGCCATCTGAATCTGGCGCGGGAAGGCGTGCATGTCCGGGGTCAGCCGGGCCTCGAGAAAGGTGGTGAGCGGCTTTCCGCCGGCTTCGGAGTGCGCCTGGGCCTTGTCGATGAACGACGACAGGTTGCGCAGGGTGCGGATGAACATCGAGATCGATGCGTCGTAGAGGGACAGGGACACTTGGGCAGCTCCAGTACAAAGGTTGAGCTCGCCACATAGGGCGGCGGCGGGCCCCGCGCCAGCCGCGGTCGTCGGCGAACCAAAATCGCGGTCAGGCGTTATCGCTCACGTACGGCTTTCACTCCGCGAGCCTCAAGCCCTTGAAGGTATAGCTGTGGCCGCCTGCGCGCTTCCCGATATCGATCCCATTGCGCCGCTTCCGGCGACCCGCGCGTCCTTCGCGGCGGCCTGACCATGGCCACGAGCGGAGACGCCAAGCGCGTCGAGCAGTTGCTTGAAACCCCCGCCCTGGCGGAGGCGCTGGAAAACGATCAGTTCAAGCAGTTCCTGGACCAGGTGCCGGTGGCCATCGCCGTGTCCGAACTGAAGCCTTCGGAGCGCATCGTCTACGCCAATGTCGAGTTCGAGCGGCTGACCGGCCAGTCGGCGGCGACGCTCGTCGGGGAGGCGTGGGACCGGTTGCCCGGAGTCGCCACCGAACCGGAGGACCGTCCGCAGCTGGGCCGGGCGATCACCGAGGACCGCGACCACATCGGCGCCTTCACCATCGAACACGCCGGCGCCGCGACGGCGGTCGACGCCTGGTCGAACATCATCGAAGACGACCATGGCGCCTCGGTGTTCCGGCTGGTGGCCCTGGTCGAACGGGCCCCGAGCGAAAGGCCGGAGGACCTCGAGCAGCGTATCCAGGCGAAGGACGTCCAGCTGATGGAGCTGCAGCACCGCGTGAAGAACAATCTCCAGATGATCACCGCCTTGATTCGCATCGAGGCCCGCGGCGTGACCGACAAGTCCGCGGGGGAGCGGTTCGACCGGCTGGCCGGACGGATCGAGGCGCTGGGCCTGCTCTATCGGGCGCTTACCGAGGCCGAGGCCTCGGAGACCGTGGACCTGGGGATCTATCTGAGCGAGGTCGCCTCGGCCGTGATGCGGGCGCACGCCGTGGAAGGGATCCACCTCAACCTTCAGGTCGACACCTGGCCGGTCTCCATCGACGTGGCCATGCCGGCGGGCCTGGTGGTCAACGAGTTGCTGACCAATGCGCTGAAGCATGCCTTCGCCGGCCGGGCCGGCGGCACGATCACCCTGCAAAGCCTGGTCGACGACCTTGGTTGCCGGGTCGTCGTCGCCGATGACGGCGTGGGCCTGCCCGAGGGCGCGTCCTGGCCCAAGCCGGGCAAGCTGTCGGCCCTGATCGTCCGCTCGCTGCTCCAGAACGCCAGGGCCTCGATCGAGGTCACATCGACGCCGGGCGAAGGCATGCGGGTGATCATCTTCTTCGCTCGCGCCGATGCGGTTCCGTCCGGCGCGGCCTAGCTGACCGGCCCGTCCTCGGCCCTGTTCGCCATCCACCGCTCCCGTTCCGCCTCGACCGAGCGCCGCCACTTGGCGCGCAGCACCGCCGGGCGTTCGGGATAGCGGTCCTCCAGGAACTCGGCGTCCGCCACCCGGTCGGTGCGGAAGCTGCGGAAATCGGCGCGCAGCTCGCACCAGGCCACCAGCATGCGGGTGGTGTCGCGGTAGCCGATGGTCACCGGCCAGATCACCCGGTCGCTGGCCTGGCCCTGCTCGTCCCGATAGGCCAGCCGGATCTTGCGGCCGGCGTGGATGTGGGCCCGCACCCGGGCCATGTCGATCATGTCGGTCAGGGTTCTCCAGGCCGGCGGCGTGCCGGAGGCCGGCTCCTGCACATAGGGCCGCAGCCGCTCCGGCACCGCGGCGCCGATCTTGGCGATCAGGTCCTTGGCGGCCCGCGCCAGGGCCGGGTCGCCCCGGCTCGCCACCCATTGCGCGCCCAGCACCGCCGCCTCGATCTCGTCGGGGGTCAGCATCAGCGGCGGCAGGTCGTAGCCCCCGTCGAGGATGTAGCCGATCCCGGCCTCGCCCCGGATCGGCACCCGCTGGCCCATCAGGTCGGCGATGTCGCGATAGACCGTGCGTTTGGAGGTCTCGAGCTCCAGGGCCATGGCGTCGGCGGTGATCGGCCGGCGCGACCGCCGCAGGATCTGGATGATCTGGAAGAGTCTGTCCGCGCGTCTCATGGGACCTGTCTAGGGCGCCGCTGCCGCCACCACGATGTCAGCAGGATGGCGATAGGACCAGGGGCGGCGACACGGCTATTCCTCCCGCGGCAGGGGCTGCTCCACGACCCCCAGCGCATCGGCCAGGCGCATCCTGGCGCTGCCGGGCTTGAGCGGCTTCTGCTGGCTGGCGTCGGGCGTCCAGCCGGTCAGGGTCAGGATCTCGAAGGTCGCCGGGATTCGGCCGTCGGGCTCGGCGAACGTCTCCACGTAGATCTCGATCGCCCGGCCCAGCACCCGGCGCGTCAGCGGCTTGGGATGCCGCTCGGCCAGCACGCTGGTCTCGCCCATGGCCCGAAGGTCGGCCAGCAGCTTCAGGGGATGGGCGTAGCGGACCGTCACCTTGTCCACGTCGGCCACCGGCAGCGCGAAACCCGCCCGCTGCAACAGCCCCGCGGCGTCGTGGGCGTCGGCGAAGGGCGAGACCCGCGACCCCGCCCCGCCGAAAATCTCGATCTCCGCCTCCACCAGGCTGTGCCGCAGCTCGGTCAGGGTCGCGCCCCCGAACAGGGAGCCGATGAACAGCCCGTCCGGCT
>DASUIJ010000073.1:0-4116 GCA_036279815.1 Phenylobacterium sp.
CCCAGGGCTGGCCGTCCACCGGCACCACGTCGGTATGGCCGGACAGCACCACCCCGCCCTCGATCGCCGGTCCCAGGGTGGCGATCAGGTTGGTCTTGCCGCCGTCGGCGTTGGGGACCCTGCGGTGCGGGACGCCCAGGCCGTCGAGATAGGCTTCCACCCATTCGATGAGGGCGAGGTTGGACAGCCGCGAGGTGGTGTCGAACCCGATCAGGGTGGACATCAGCTCAAGGGCGCGAGGCGTCAGGGTCTGGGCGGAGGACATGCCGGCCCACCCTAGAGCGGGATCGCCGGCGATCAATCTCGGCCGCGCCCGCCGGTCACGGTGAATGCAAGTTCACCATCTGTCTTATCGGCCCGTTGAAGGCCGCCCGCCTAGGTTTCACGTGGATTGGGAGGGCTCGTTATGTGGTGGACCAAGGCCTCCGGGCTCGAAGACCGCGATCAATTGACCGGCATCGACCTGATCGAGTGCTTCGACGCCTGGCTGACCGAGCGCCTGGACGAGGCGCACGCCGCCGGCAAGGACCTGGCCTTCTTCGACACGCGGCTTGAGCGCAAGGCGGACGGCCGCCATGTGGGCTGGAGCCACGTGTTGCTCGATCCCGGTTGCCACCCGCCGCTGGGCGAGACCTGGACCGTCTACCGCCTGCAGGCGCAGCCGGACTAGCGCGTCAGCATCTCCAGCGATCCCAGGTCCAGGGCCTGGGCGCAGTGCCGGCGCGCCATGGTCATGAACATGGCGTCGCCGCGTTCGGTCTGCTTGGTGCCGACCGAGGCGAAGATGGCGGTGAAGACGCCGTACAGCAGGTAGTGGCGATAGGCGTCCCAGGCCTGGTCCCAGCCGTAGTCCTTGACCCCGTAGCGCTTCAGCGCCTCCAGCCAGTGGCGCAGGAGGTCCTTCTCGTGCTTCGGGCGAAGGTCCTCGGTGAGGCCGGCGCCGATGAAATAGGCCACGTCCAGCACGCCCGGCCCCAGGGTCACCGATTGCCAGTCCAGCACGGCGAGCGGCCAGCGGCCGCCCTGCGGGTCGAACAGCATGTTGTCGAGACGGAAGTCGCGGTGCTGCACGGTCGAAGGCGCCGGCGGCGCGTCGTCGAAGAAGGCCGCGATGTTGTCGGCGAAGGTGCGGCAGGCGGCCATGTGGTCCGGCGACAGCGCGTCGGCGTAGCGGACCTCGAAGGCCTGGAAGATCGGGCCGAACATCTCGACCAGCGCCTGGGGCGACACGCCGGCCTGGTTGAGGAACGCCACATCGGCCAGGGCCGGGTCGGCCCAGCGCGGGCCGTGCAGGGCGGCGGCCTCGTTCATGGCGGTCTCGGCGTCGGCCAGGGAACACCCGGTGAGCTGGTTTCCGCCCCGGGCCGGGCCCATGTCCTCCAGCACCAGGACGAAGTCGCCGGTGGCCTCGTCGATGTCGGAGAAGAAGGGGCGCGGCGTGCGGATGGCCACGGTGGGAGCGATCTGCTGGTAGAACCGGACCTCGTTGAGATAGAGGCCCAGGCCCGCCCCGGTGGCGCGGCTGACCGGGTCCGCCGACGGGAACTTGCCCACCACGCTGCGGGGCGCGTCCCCCGCCGGGCGGTCGTAGGTCAGGTCGAAGCGGACGCTCTCGCCCAGCATGCCGTCGCCCACCCGGGTGGGTGAGGCGCCGATCACCTTGGCGTCGCCCAGCGCGCCGGCATGGCGCAGCACCTGGGTCAGCCAGGCGGCGTCGACGGCCTCGGGCGTGGAGACGATGGCCGGCGCGCTCATGCCGCGGCCGCCAGGGTGTGCACATAGACCTCGTTGAGGGCGATCAGTCCGTCCTTGAGCACCACCAGGTCGAAGCCGCGCAGCGCGGGCGCGGCCTTGGGGTCGGCCCCCATCACGCAATACCAGCGGCCGCAGAAGCCGCTCTCCGTGGGCCAGATCTCCTCGGGGTCGTAGCGCATGGGCGGGGTGGCGGCGAACAGGCCGGTGAGATAGCCGCGCAGGGCCTCACGGCCGGTCAGGCCCTGGGGGACCTGCTGGTCGATGTAGCGGCAGTCCGGCGCGTAGAAGCCCACCAGGCGCTCCACGTCCTTGTCGCTCCAGGCCTGGAGCCAGCGGGCGTTGAAATCGGCGACGTCCATATCAGGCTCCCAGGACCCGGGCCCGATGCTCGGGCGTGAAGACTTCCGGCGGCAGGCTTTCCGGGCCGGCCATCACCGCCAGGCCGTGGGCCCTGTAGGACGGGTCCTTGGCGGCGGCGGCGTGCACCCGGCGGCGGCGCTCCGCGGCCATGGGGCCGAACTCGGCCTCCAGCGCCGAGGTCATGGCGGCGGCGAACCGCAGGCGGCGCAGCCGCTCGGCCCGCTCCTCGCCATAGGGCGCGAAGGCGGCCTTCGACCAGTCCCCGGCCTTGAGGATGTCGCTCACCATCCGCACGTCGCGATAGGTGATGGAGAGGCCCTGGCCGATGATCGGATCGTTCCAGCCGCCGGCGTCGCCCACCAGCACCGCGCCCTCGGCATAGGGCTCGTCGGTCCAGGCGTCGTTGTTGAAATAGCTGAGCAGCGGACCGGCCGGCCGGGACTCCGCGATGCGGCGGTTCTCCGGCGCGCAGCCCATCCGGAAGGCGTCGAGAAAGGCCTGGATCCCGCCGGGACCGGTGAACCGGCGCCGCTCCTCGATGGGGAAGCTGCCATAGAGCCGGACCCGGCCCTCGCCCTGGGGAAAGGTCAGGAAACCGAACCGGCCCTCGGTGCCGATGGTCTGGCGCGTGGACTGCCAGTCGGCGACGTCCTCCACCAGCAGGCCGGCGAACATGTGGTGCGGCGGGTCCTGATGCAGCGGCACGCCCAGGCTCTCGCGCACGAACGAGGCGCGGCCGTCGGCGCCGACCAGCAGGCGCGCCGTGGCGGTGTGCTCGCCCGCGTCGTCGCGCCAGGTGACGGAGGGCGACGCGCCTGCCGTGACCGACTGCACCTGCGCGCCGCGAAGGGCGGTGACGCCGGCGCGCACGGCCTCGTCGAACAGGGTCTGGCAATGGCGGGGATGGCCCAGGCACAGCGGCCCCGGCACGCCCTCGGCGAAGATCGCCAGCGGCAGAGGCTCAGCCTCCGAGGCCTCGGCGGAGCGGGTCTCGTCATAGGTGACGTGGGTGGCGATGTGGTGGCCGCCGGCCCCCCTCAGCAGGTCGTAGAGGCCGAGGCGCTGGACCTCCTTCACCCCCCACGGGGCGATCCATTCGCCGCGGACCCGGTCTTCAAAGACCTCGGACTGCTCGAGCAGCAGCACCTTGGCGCCCGCGCGGGCCATGACGATCGAGAGGGCCGAACCGCCGATCCCGCCGCCGACCACGATCAGATCGTAGGTCATCTCCGCCTGCCTCCCCGATGTACTGACGACATCAAGCGCCGAACAGAACATCCTTCCTTGGGGTCAGTACAAGCCGTCGTTTCAACCCTGGCCGATATGGCCCGGACCCGGCAGCACGGCGATCAGCTCGATGCGGAAGATCAGGGTCGAGCCGGGCGGGATCTCGCCCGCGCCCTCGTCGCCGTAGGCCAGCGCCGGCGGCACGTAGAGAATCCACTCGTCGCCGGGCCGCATCAGCTGCAGGGCCTCGATCCAGCCGGGGATCAGGGCCGCCACCGGCATGGCGGCCGGCACGCCGCGCTCGTAGGAGCTGTCGAACACCTGGCCCGAGAGCAGCTTGCCCTCGTAATTGACCTTCACCTCGTCCTCCTTCTGGGGACGCAGGCCGTCGGCCGGGCCGGAGCGGACGATCTTGTACTGCAGGCCCGAGGGCAGGACCTTGACGCCCGGAGCCTTGGCGTTGGTCGCCAGGAACGCCTTGCCGGCCTCCATCGTGGCGCCGGCCGCGGCCTTCTTGTCCGGCCCGCAGGCGGTGAGCGCCAGGGCGGCGGAGAGGGCGAGGAAGCTACGGCGGATCATACGGTTTCAGCCTCTGTCAGACGGCGCGGGGCGGATAGCCGTGGTCGCGCAGCGCATCCATGATCTCCTGGGTGTGCTGGGCGTCGCGGGTCTCGATCATGATGTCGAACTCCGCGCCCTTGGCCGGCACGTCGAGGGCCAGGCGGTTGTGGGCGACCTCGACGATGTTGCCGCCCATCTCGCCGATCAGCCGGC
>DASUIJ010000074.1:0-11439 GCA_036279815.1 Phenylobacterium sp.
TCTATTACTGGACCGCCAACGAGGCCCGGGTCCGCAACTGGCGGTCCGGCGCCGTGCGCGTCATCGCCCGCTACGATCCGGACCGGAAGCTGACCACCACCCTGCTGAGGGGCGACCCGACGGTGCAGGCGATCGAGCGCCATCGCGACGCGCCGACGCGCGCCGCCGGCGTCGCGTCCGATCACAAGGCGGTCAATCTGAGCGAACGCACGCCCGGCGGCGCCTCCAGCCATCATCCGGTGGCGATCGATCTCGACGCGCTCCGACGCTGACGGCCGGATCGCGATCAGGCCCGGTCGAGATCGGCCGAGCCTTGCAGGAACGCCGCCTTGACCAGGTCCTTGGGCCGGCCGAACCGCCGCAGGATACGAACCTGTTCGGCAAGGTCCGGGGCGGGCCAGGTCCGGCCGCCCATGGGATGGCGGGCGGGCGTCCGGATCGCAAGCGGCGCCCATCCGTCGGGACCTAGCACCTCGAGATCCCCCATCACCTCCACCGCCCCCGGCGGAATTTCGTAGCGGGAGAACCGCGAGCGGAAGGGTCCGTCCGGCGCAGGGTCATTGCCGGCGAGACGCCAGGCCGCCCACGCCGCCTCAAGAGCCTTCGCCCCCGCCGCCGTGGTCGCCACGTCGAGGTCCGCGCAGTCCGGCCAGTCGGCGCCGGCCAGGATCATCGCCCCGCTGCCGATGACCATCCAGGGTTCGGATAGCGCGTCCAGGTCGGGCGCCAGCCGTTCCAGAAGCCGGGTGAGTTCGGCGCGCGTCAAGCTTCAACCGCTCCAGACCGCCGGGCGCTTCTCGGTCCAGGCCCTGACGCCTTCCTTGTAGTCGGGCTCGCGGATCATCTCCTCCAGCAGCCGCTCGGCCGCCTGGACCGAGGCGGCGGCGTCACGGTGCAGGTCGCGGTAGATCTGCCGCTTGGTCTCCCGGGCCGAGCCGGGCGCCACGCTGCGCGCCAGGGTCCTGGCGTAGGTCATCACCTCGGCCATCAGGCGGTCGGCGGGCAGCAGCCGGTTCAGGAAGCCCATGGCCATCGACTCCTCCGCCGTGAACACCCGGCTGGACAGCAGGATGTCGTTGGCGTGGGTCAGGCCCACGATCCGGGGCAGCACCCAGGAAAGGCCGAACTCGGCCGGGAAGTTGAAGCGCCCGTGCGCCGCCGTGAACTTGGCGCCCTCCGCCGCGAACCTCAGGTCCGCGAAAGCCGCCAGCACCAGGCCGACCCCCGCCGCCGCTCCGTTGATCGCCGCGATCACTGGCTTCCCGATCCCGAAGTGGTAGGCGAAGCTGGCGTCGAAGGCCGGGTCCACGCCGAAGCCGGGCATGGCGATGCTGTCGTCCGTCCCGGGATCGTAGCGGCCCTTCTCCGAGTGCCCCTCGAGAGCCCCCAGGTCGGCGCCGGCGCAGAAGGCCTGGCCCTCCGGGTCGCCCGTGACCACGATGACGCGGACCGCCGGATCGTTGTCGGCCTCCCGCAGGATCCAGCGGTATTCGGTGTGCATCCGGCCCGTCCAGGCGTTGCGCCGTTTGGGCCGGGCCAGGGTGACGACGGCCACCCCCTCGTCGATTTCGTAGCGGGTGGCCTTCAGCTCCATGGCGGTCAGGCCCGCTCGAAGATGGCCGCGATCCCCTGCCCGCCCCCGATGCACATGGTCTCCAGGCCGTACCGGCCGTCGCGGCGCTTCAGCTCGCGCAGCAGGTTGGCCAGGATGCGGCCGCCGGTGGCGCCGATCGGATGGCCCAGCGAGATGCCCGAGCCGTTGACGTTCAGCCGGTCGCGCTCGTCCCAGCCCCAGCCGCGCAGAACGGCCAGCACCTGCGGCGCGAAGGCCTCGTTCAGCTCCACCAGGTCGATGTCGTCCCAGCCCATGCCGGTGCGGGCGAACAGCCGCTCCACCGCCGGCACCGGGCCGATGCCCATGCGCGACGGCTCGCAGCCCGCCGCCGCCCAGCTCACGAACCAGCCCATGGGATCGAGGTTCAGCTCGGCCAGCTTGTCCTCGCTCACCACCAGGCAGGCGGCCGCCGCGTCGTTCTGCTGGCTGGCGTTGCCGGCCGTGACCACCCCGCCCTTCTCGATGGCGCGAAGCTGGCCCAGGCTCTCCGGCGTCGCGTCGGCCCGCACGCCCTCGTCCTTGGCGAAGATGATCGGATCGCCCTTCTTCTGCTTCACCGACACCGGAACCAGCTCGTCGTCGAACTTTCCCGCCGCCCAGGCCGCCGCGGCGCGCTGGTGGCTCATGGCGGCGTACTCGTCGCACTCCTCGCGGCTGATCTGATAGTCGCGGGCCAGGTTGTCGGCGGTCTCGATCATGCCCGAGATCACCCCGAACCGCTCGATGGGCTGGCTCATCACCCGGCCGCGCTGCAGGCGGTCGTGCAGGGTCACGGACCCCATCCGCGCGCCGTTGCGCATGTCGGTGGTGTAGTACTCGACATTGCTCATGCTCTCGACGCCGCCGGCCACCACGATGTCGGCCGCGCCGGTCTGCACCATCATCGCCGCGTCGATCACAGCCTGCAGGCCCGAGCCGCAGCGCCGGTCGAGCTGGTAGCCGGGCACGCTGATCGGCAGGTCCGCCGCCAGCGCCGCGTAGCGGGCGATGCAGGGCGCCTCGCCCGAGCCGTAGCCCTGGGCGAAGATCACGTCGTCGATCCGCGCGGGGTCGATCTGGGTCCGGGCCACAAGCTCGCGCAGGATCACCGCGCCCAGCTCGCCCGCGGTCATGCTGGCCAGGCTTCCCTGGAACTTCCCCACCGCGGTGCGGATGGGCGAGACGATGGCGGCGCGCTTCATGGTCGAACTCCGGGCAGACGGGGCGGCGGCTCACCGGCCCCTGGCGAGACCCCGCTTAGCGGCTCGGGGCCTCAGTTGTACAGCGGCTCGAAGCTGAACACCCAGGGGGTATCGGTGTCGACGCCGACCTTCACCGCCTTGAGCTCCGGCGCGCCGTACACCTGCAGGCGCGTGATATTGCCGTAGAGCGCCGGCTTGGCCTCGCCCTGGCCCACCCGGAACGGGCGGTCGACGATCAGGTCGTGAAAGTCGCCGTTGATAATCAGCACGGGCTTGCCGAACTGGGCGCCCAGGTCGCGGATCGCCAGGGCCACCCAGTAGAACGGCCCCTCCGTCCCGCCGCGCAGCTCCTTGCCGGAGAAGCTGTCGCCGCGCCCCTCGCCGAACAGCGAGGCCTGCATGGCGATCACCACCGCCTTGGCCTTGCGCGCCCTGGCCTCGGCGAAGGTCGCCTTGATCCACTCGACATTGGCCCGGTTGCGGGCGATCGCCTCGGCGGCGCGGACCGGGTCGTTCATGGTCAGGCCGTTGCCCGAACCCGGCACGCTGACCGTTGCGAACAGCACCCCGTCCTTCTCCCAGCGGGTGTTTTCGAGGGTGTCCTTGAAGTCCGAGACGTCCGGCTGGCGGACCAGCGGCATGGGGTGGGCGCCGACGCTCTGCGGCCTGGAGAAGAAGACCTTGCGGATCAGGGCCAGGCTGCCCAGCGGATCGTCGAACCCGGCCCCCGCCATGCCGGCGTCGAGCCCGCGCAAGGGAAGCAGCAGCGCCATGTCCTCCGGCGTGCCCTTGCCGGTCACATATCGGGTATAGGCGGCCAGGACCTCCGGCTTGCGGCAATCCACCCACTCGTTGTCGCCGGGGGTGTAGACCACCGGGTGGTCGTACTTGGCGAACCAGGCGAGCACCGAGCGATGCTGGTCTTCGGTGCAGGGCAGCGCCCCCCAGGTGTCGCCGACATGGATCGAGAAGGCCGGCCTGGCCTGGTTGATGCGCGCGATCAGGGCGTCATAGACCGGGTAGTCGACGCTGGGATTGTAGGTGGTGTCGCCCAGGGCGACGAAGCTGAAGGTCTCGGCCCGCGCCGCGCCGGCGAACGCCAGCAGCATCAGTCCGGTCGCGACGGCGCGCGCCAGTTTCCACGGTCGCATGTTCATTCCCCTCCCAGGCGATGGTTTGAGGCGAGGATAGACCATGGGTTGCGCACGAAAAAGGGAGCGGCGTTTCCGCCGCTCCCTTCGGATCGTCTGGCGATGTCGTCCGGCTTAGACGCCGACCGAACCCGCATCGACCTTGAAGCCCGGGCCCATCGTCGAAGACAGGCTGATCTTCTTGATGTAGGTGCCCTTGGCGCCCGAGGGCTTGGCCTTGTTCAGGGCGTCGACCAGGGCGCGCACGTTGGCGAGCAGCTGGTCTTCGGTGAAGCTGGCCTTGCCGATGCCGGCGTGGATGATGCCGGTCTTCTCGGTGCGGAACTCGATGGCCCCGCCCTTGGCGTCCTTCACGGCCTGGCCGACGTTGGGCGTCACGGTGCCGACACGCGGGTTCGGCATCAGGCCGCGCGGGCCCAGGACCTTACCCAGACGGCCGACGAGGGCCATCATGTCCGGCGTGGCGATCACGCGGTCGAATTCCATGAACCCGCCCTGGATGCGTTCCACCAGGTCCTCGGCGCCGACGATGTCGGCCCCGGCGGCGGTGGCTTCGGCGGCCTTGGCGTCCTTGGCGATGACGGCGACGCGCACGTCGCGGCCGGTGCCCGAGGGCAGGCTCACGACGCCACGGACCTGCTGGTCGGCGTGGCGCGGGTCGACGCCCAGGTTGACGGCGATCTCGACCGACTCGTCGAACTTGGCCTTGGCGTTTTCCTTGACCAGCTTGACGGCGGCTTCGACGGGATGGGCGACGGTGCGGTCGCCGGTGAACGCTTGAACGCGCTTGGGTTGCTTAGCCATGGTCTCAGGCCTCCACGATCTCGAGGCCCATCGAGCGGGCGCTGCCTTCGATGATCTTGGCCGCGGCCTCGACGTCGTTGGCGTTCAGATCCTTCATCTTCTTCTCGGCGATGTCGCGCAGCTGGGTGCGCGAGATCGAACCGGCCACCGTGCGGCCCGGCTCCTTGGAGCCCGACTTCAGGCCGAGCGCTTCCTTGATGAAGTGGGTCGCGGGCGGGGTCTTGGTGATGAAGGTGAAGGACTTGTCCTGGTAGACGGTGATCACCGTCGGCAGGGGCGTGCCCTTGGTTTCCTTCTCGGTGCGGGCGTTGAACTCCTTGCAGAAGCCCATGATGTTGACGCCGCGCTGACCCAGCGCCGGCCCGATGGGCGGCGAAGGCGTGGCGGAGCCCGCGGGCACCTGCAACTTGATGTAGCCCAGAATCTTCTTGGCCATTTTCTCCTCTTTGACCGGACGCCCGGTCTGTTGAGCCGTGGTGCGGGGCTAGCTTGGCCACCCCTCCCACGGATTTCACTCGCCAAAGACGAATGCCGCGCGTCCAGGCGGACGGCGGGCTGGCTCCATATCAGTCCGGGCCGCTCAGAGAAAGCCCTTCTTGAGGTCATAGACTGTGGCGAACCCGGCCACGCCGTCCGGCTGTACGCTACGCCAGTTGATCCAGGAAAACGTGTCGACGACCTCCGGGTGCCGCTTCAGGAAGTCTAGGATGAGCCCCTGCTGACGCCGGCTGATCTCATCCTTGTCGAACGCGCGCGAACCGGGGGCCTCCTGGATCACAAGCATCAGCTCGCCCTCGATCGCCATCGGTCCGACCTGGGCGATGCGGGTATCCTGACCATCCAGCGTCCAGTTGAATGGCGGCGCTCCTGATAGCTCGGGAGGTCCATCTCGTCGATTAGCCTCCGCACGAACTATCGAGACCATGGCAGGTCGCAAATATGGGCCTCGCTGGGCCATCGATGCCGCCGCCTCATAGAGCAATCGCGCGTTGAAAGCGTGTCCGGCTGCCCTCTGCGCCCGGGCGGCCGCGAGGAGATCGGCGCTGGTGCGATCTGCGAGCGTGCAGGGTGTCAGATTGAGCCCATTGATACGCCAACCGTCCTTACCGCTATCCAACCAGACGGTGATGGCCAGCTCATTGTTGACCCCATTGGCGTTGAAGATCACGAAAGCCTGGGTGGGCGCCTCGGAGAGGCTGACTTCCACCCGCTCCTCCGGACGGCTGAGGTCGCCGCAAAGCGTTCCGGGTCCACGCCCCTTCATCTTGGTGAGGTACGTCTTGCTCACGCGCAGACCGGAATAAGGGCCTAGATCGTGGATGGCCTTGCTAGCGGCGGCAAACCCGGCTGGAGAGAGGTCACGGCGTCCGAAATCCGAAAACCGCCCATATGCGGTTGTCACGTCACCGGCAAAGACCTCCTCCACGAAGGATTTGGCGGCCGACGAAACCTCGGTTCGATCCTTTGGATCGATCTCGTCGTCGGCGATGCACCTCACCGTATAGGGGCTGACACGAACGTCCGGCGCCGCGGCGCTGGCCAGTGTTGAGGTTCCGGCCAAGGCGAGGCCGATCAGTACAATTGCAAGTCGCACATACAGTGTCATGCAAACAACCATGCCATGAGTTCAGCCCAAGCTGAACCATGGATTGACGGGTTCGCTCACCGTAGGGCTTGGTATCAGGTGGTCTTTTCCACCTGGCTGTACTCGAGCTCGACCGGCGTGGCGCGTCCGAAGATGGACACCGTCACGCGCAGGCGGGCGCGTTCCTCGTCGACCTGTTCGACCGAGCCGTTGAAGCTGGCGAACGGGCCGTCCGTGACCCGCACGGTCTCGCCGATCTCGAACTGGATGGTCGGCTTCGGCCGCTCCACACCCTCTTCGATGGCGCCGATGATGCGGGCGACTTCTCTTTCCGAGACCGGCTGCGGCTTGTTCTGGCTGCCCAGGAAACCGGTGACCTTCGGCGTGTTCTTGATCAGGTGGTAGGCTTCGTCCGTCAGCTCCATCTTCACCAGCACGTAGCCGGGGAAGAACTTGCGTTCGGCGTTCACCTTGCGGCCGCGGCGGATCTCGACCACGTCCTCGGTGGGCACCAGGATGTCTGAGAAGTTCTCATCCAGGCCCTGGGCGTGCGCCTGTTCCTTGATGGACTCGGCGACCTTCTTCTCGAAGTTCGAGTAGGCGTGGACGATGTACCACTTGTGGCGCGGATTGGCGGCGACGGGAGCTTCGGCGTTCATATCAATCAACCCCCGTTGGCGAGCTTGAGGATCAGGGCCATGCCCGAACCGAAAATCAGGTCGATCAGCGACAGGAAGGCCGCGGCCAGGACGACCATGATGCCCACCATCACCGAGGTGATCCAGGTCTCCTTGCGGCTCGTCCAGGTGATCTTGCGGCCTTCGGCGCGCACTTCACGGAAGAATTGGGCGGGGCTCGTGCGCTTCTTGGGCGCGGCGGGCGCGCTGGCCAGCGCCGAGCCGGGCGCGATCGCCGCAGCCGTCTTGGCGGCGCGGCTGCGCATCGCTTGCGGGGTAGAGCCCGGTTTCCTGGCCATCGAGTAGTCTCGACACTCTCTTCAAAAATTGGGCGGCGGACCACCGCGCCCGGTTCCTAGATAGTCATAGATTGGCAGGAGTGGAGGGACTCGAACCCACGACCCTCGGTTTTGGAGACCGATGCTCTACCAGCTGAGCTACACTCCTACTTCGGCCCATCCCTTTCGGGACCGACCTTCCGAACAATGAGCAGCGCGCCGGAAAGCCCTGAAGCCTTCCAGCGCGCGCGGCTCATCGCCGGAGCCGGGCGGTTTAGCAGCGACCCCGCGTCGGAGCAAGGGCGGCGGTGCGTCGCCGCAGTGCGAGACCGGTCAGGCCGAAGCCCGCGATCATCATGGCCCAGGTGGCGGGTTCCGGCACATCGGAGACCGTGAGGCTCCATGGCGTCCCGATCGCGTCCGCGCCGGCATGCAGCAGCAGACGGCCGCCCTTCCGGAACGTCAGGAGTTCGTAGAAGTCGGGACCGTCGAGCCGCTGGTCCTCCGGAACCGAGAACCCATGGATGTAGCCCCCTGCGACGCCGACCGGGAAGAAGTAGACCCCGGCGTCCGAGCCGAAGATGTTGTCCTGCAGGACGACGCCGTCATAGGTGATCAGGCGGTCGCGGATCTCCAGGTTGGCGTCCAGGAAGCCCGTCTGGTCGATGGGGAACAGCGACGACCATTTGACGTCGAAATTCCCGGGGCCGACGATGAAGTTCGCCTCGAGCCTCGCGCCCTGGGCTCCGTCCGAGACCCACACCCCCGAAGTCGACACCACGATCGCGGCCAGGGCCGGACCGGTGAAGACGGGCGCCGCGGCCGCGGCCAGGGCCAGCAGGCCGGTCCGGGACGCAACTGTGAAAAACGATCGCATGCCTTGTCTCCTCATGTTCCGCAGCCGGGGCCGGTCAGGCCGCGAGCCTCGCGCGCCGCCGCCGCAGGGCCACGCCGGCCAGGCCGAACCCCAGGATCATGGTCGCCCAGGTCGCGGGCTCCGGCACGCCGGTCACCGAAAACGAATAGGGCTGCCCGATGGCTTCCGGCCCGGCGTTCATCAGGAAGCTCACATAGCCGCGAACCCGCTCGGTGTAGAAATAGTTCTGCGCGAAGATGTTGATGTCCTCCGGCACCGAGTAGGGCGCCAGGAACCCCCGCGCTCCCGCCGGGAGGAGGTAGAGGCCGGCGTCGTGGATGATGTTGGAGTCGAACAGGACGACCCCGTCATAGGTCTCGGCGTGCTGCCTCAGCTCCTCGTCGAGGTTGATCTCGCCCCCGGTGATCGGGTCGACCGATGACCACCGGATCAGGTAGTCCCCTGGGTCGAGCCAGCCGCTGCTGCCCTGGGCGTAGGCGAACGAACCGCCGCCGCCCGACTGCCAGTTGCCGGTGATGATCGCAGCCTGGGCGCTGCTGGAGACTGCGCCGGCCAGCATGCACGCGGCGACCGCCGTCGTCGCGACCCGGCCCAGTGAAAATCGGATTGTCATTCTGTCCTCCCGCACCCTCGGGCGATCGTCGCCGCGAGCTTGGCGGCCCGCAACCTCGTTCGCCTTGATCCAGAACAAACCGCCCGCAGGTTGTGGCGGCGGCATCAGACCGACGCCTTGGAGCGAACCCCATGGCATCCTCCGGTCGCCAAAGGCTGGTCCAGGGGACCCAAGCCGCCTCGCAGGATCACCGGGCGCCGAATAGCCGCCGGGTACGTCGTTCCGACCACCAATGGTTGGTGGTCGGAGTCCGCCCGGTGCTGGCCCAAGTCCGTGCTCTCCACATTTTCCGGCGGCTCCACAAATAGGAGGACGTCTAGGTCGCCACCAGCGACGCTGGCCACGACTAGGCCGGAGGGCTGTTGCACATATGCAGCGCCCCAAGCATCGCGGAAATTATTCCGACGCGGGCAACCCAGCCGAGGATCTGCCTCCAATCCTGCCCGACCGTTGTTTCGGAGGGCGGCGAGAAACGGCCGTTCTTGAGAGGACGGGTCAGGAACACGCTGGCCGAACGGAACGCGTCGTCACGCAAGTTGAAATACTGCTCTGCGTCCTCCGGTCCGATCCAGAGGCGGTCCACCTCCACGCTGCGGCTGAGGCGCGTCACCAGGCCCCGCTCGTCCTCGGCGACGAACTTGGACCGCACCTCCACGCCCGGCGCTTTGAAGATCCGCGCCCAGGCGGTGATCGATGAGCCGTCGGGGATATGGATTTCCGTTTCAACTGTCACCCGCCGGGGCAGCCCAAGGTCTATCGGCGAGCGGCGGTCGGAGGAACGGACGGCGGTGAGATGTGGCCGGAACAGGTCGTCGAAGGTCTCGAACACCGCGGCCGCGCCATCCGGCCCCTTCTCCCAGCCGCGCCCAATGCTGTAGCGCTCGACGACGTCGATCTGGTTCTCCTCCAGGTCATCGGAGATCGCCAGCGGCTCAAGAGCCGCAACCGGCCCCCAGACCCGATCGTAGTAGTCGACGAACTCTGTGGCCAGGCTGGCGACCCCATTCTGGATCCGCCGGCGCATGGCGTCGGCGCGCCACCCGCGATAGGTCGTCCGAACAGTCAGCCCGCCGGGCAGGTCGGGTTGTTCCGGCAGATCGAACCGCTCGCACGCCTCATAGACATGTATCAGGGGCTCGTCGCCCATGGCCTCAAGCTCCGCATCGGCGACGAGCGGCAGCGCCCAGCCGAACCGGGACTGATGAAGCACCTCCAACCGTCCGCCCTGAGAGAACCGCGTTGGATCCAGCCAGTAACGCTTTCCCTCCAGCTTCAACCCGACGATGCAATGGTCGAAGGCCGTGAGGCTGGGCGCTTCTTCGTTCAGCACCCAGCCACGCCAAGTATTTACGAGCACGGTGTCCGCCTCCAGCCCCAACCGCCGCATGAGCGCCGCGAGCAGACGCGAGGCGTCCTTGCAGTCACCGGACCGCGAGGCCCAGATCCGATCGATCGGCCGCGGCACGAAGCCGCCGTCGCCGATGTTCACGGCTTGGTAGCGCAGCCCCGACTGGACGAGTCGCAGGGCCATGACTGCGCGAACGGCCGGGTCGGCGCTCGCGGCCGAAATTGTCGCGACCTCGGCCTCCAGGTCGTTGGACAACGGCGCGGTCGTGACGTATCCGCCCCGGAAGGTGTCGGCCACATCGGCCCAGCTCATGACATCCGTCACCCGCACGGTCGGATAGTGCGCGACCCACCCGGGTACGTCGGGCTCAGGCGTAATCGGTGCGGTGTCGCGTGCGAGCCAGACCAGCTCCACCGATCCGTCCGGCCGCTCCGATCTCCGAGGCTGCGGCGCGCCGGCGAGCGAGCGGAGCGAAAGTTGGCGGCCAGCTCTGTGCAGCAACCGCACCCGGGTCTCGGCCATCCAGGTCGGCCAGCCAAGCGCCCAAGCCGCTGCGAAGCGGTCGCCCAGCACCCGATTCTGCCCTTCGATGCTATGGCAGAGATCGACCACGTCGCCGACCCGGATGTCAGGAATGGCCATGTGGGCGGTCAAGCGTCCATCGTAGCGGGCGCGTTCAAGATCGCGCTCGCGGCGGAAGATCTCCAAGCCCAGCCGCACGTCGACCTCGCGAACCTCGCCGTCCCGAAGCACCCGCACATGATGGATCGTCAGCCGCTCGAACGCCGGGTCAAAGTCGAGGTCGATCGTCGCCGCGGCCTGTAGGCCATCGGGGCTGGTGACCTCCGAAACAATCCGAGAGAGCCATACTGGGCGGTCGCCGGTCAGGCAGATCTGCGTATCGCTGAGCCAGAAGCATCGGCCTTCGTTGCCCTGTGCGGGGCTGGCGCGCCCGGGCGGCGCGAAGGGCGGGACCTCGCCCCAGTCCGGCGCAGCCGAAAACATCACCTGTGGTTCGGCCAGGGCCGTTGAATCGATCGTCGTCAAGCTTTCTCACCCACCCTAGAGGTGAGTTAAAGCACGCTCCGCGTGTATAGGGCGAGCCCAAAGATAAAGGCCGCCCGGGTTTCCCCGGACGGCCCTGATCTGAATCGCGTCGCTCACGAGAGCGCTGAGGACTACTCGATGATCTTCGACACCACGCCGGCGCCGACCGTGCGGCCGCCTTCGCGGATGGCGAAGCGCAGGCCCTGGTCCATGGCGATCGGGGTGATCAGCTCCACGTCCAGCTCCACGTTGTCGCCCGGCAT
>DASUIJ010000075.1:0-17230 GCA_036279815.1 Phenylobacterium sp.
CCGGCCGCCGAGCCCGGCGACGGATGGCGCAGTGCCTGTTCAGTCGCGTTGTTCGCATCAACACCTGTCAGCAAGCCGTGGGGCGAAAACAATGTCCACCCTCCTGATCGTGATCCTCCTGATCGTCCTGCTGGGCGGCGGGGGCGGGTATTTCGGTTACCGGCGCTATGGCGCTCCCGGCCTGGGCGGCGTGCTCGGCCTGGTCCTGATCATTCTGTTGGTCCTCTGGTTCCTGGGGTTCCTGGGGCTCCGCTGACCGGCGACGCCGATCTTGTTCGAGGCTCGTGCGTAGGGCGGCCGACCTGATCATCGGCCCCGGTCATCGGGGCGACGGCTGGCCGCCCGCCGAGTGATTTAGAAGCGTCCACGGGACATCCCGCGGCGAAACATGGAAGGGACGAAACATGCCGGGTAATCTCAGGAAGACTTTCGCCGCTGTCGCCGCGATGTCGGCGCTTTCCTTGGCGGCTTGCCAACAGCCGGCCGACAATTCAGCCAGCAACGCGGCCACGGCGAACGCCGCCGCCGACGCCGCGACGGCCGCGGCGAACTCAGCGAACATCGCCGCGCAGAATGCGGCCGGCTCCGCGGCCATGGCCCCTGCGGCGGCGGCTAACGCCGCGGCCGCCAGCAACGCCGCGACAGCCGCCGCGAACAACGCCGAGGCGGCGACCTCCGCCGCCAATGCGGCCAAGTCGGCCAAGTCGGCCAATGAGGCTGCGGCGGCGGCCGAAACCGCCAACGCGCCGCCGAAACAGTAGGCCGCGCCAACCCGACCGGGGCCCGGCGACGCGGATCGCGCCGGGCCTGCCGCCGACATGATCCCGGTGGGGTTTCGGGAAGCCGCGCAACAGCGCCTTCGGCGCCGGACTCGAATCCGAAAGGCTTGCGAGAAAGGCACGCCGAAGTTCGCGGCGCCTAACGTCTCCGTCCCCGGCCATGCGCCAACGTCCGCTCTTGGGGCAGGGCTGACCTTTGGCCCTCTGCCGTCCAAGGTGTTCGACACGGGTCGCTCATGAGCGCCGCCGCTGATCAGTAAGCGTTCACCTTCCTGGTGAAGAATGGGCCCGTCTCCGAGCACTCCAATCCTCAGTCAGGTCCGGACCGTCTTGCGCACCGCCATTGTCCACCCCGGAGCCGACAATCTCCGCTACGAAATTCGTCAGATCGTCGAGGTCGCGCGCGCCATCGAGGCCGCAGGCCAGACGATCCGCTGGGAAAACATCGGCGACCCCGTGGCCAAGGGCGAAAGGCCACCCGCCTGGATCAAGGAGATCGTCGGACAGGTGGCCCAGGAAGACCTGAGCTTCGCCTATTCGCCCACCAAGGGACTTGAGGAGACGCGGGCCTACATCGCCCACGAGCGCAATCTGGAAGGCGGAATCCAGATCACGCCCGAGGACATCCTGTTCTTCAACGGGCTTGGCGACGCCATTTCGACCATCTACGGCGCCTTGCACCCGGCCGCCCGGGTGATCGGCCCGAACCCGGCCTATCCGACGCATTCGTCCGCCGAGTCGGCCCATGCCGACGCCCCGCACATCACCTACCGGCTGGACCCGCAAGACGGCTGGCGGCCGGATCTCGCGGACCTCGAGGCCAAGGTCGTGGCGAACCCGCAGATCGCCGCGATCCTGATCATCAATCCCGACAATCCGACGGGGTTCGTCTATCCGCAGGAGACCCTTGCAGCGATCGTCGACATCGCCCGACGCCACGGCCTCTTCCTGATCTCCGACGAGATCTATTCGAACCTCGTCTATCCGGGCTCGGAGATGCGCAAGCTCGCCTCGGTGATCGGCGATGTGCCGGCGATCGCCATGCGCGGGATCTCGAAGGAATTCCCGTGGCCAGGCGCGCGCTGCGGTTGGATCGAGGTCTACAACAGCGACCGGGACGCCGAGTTCGACCGCTTTGCGCGCTCGCTGCTGGAAACCAAGATGCTCGAGGTCTGCGCCACCACCTTGCCGCAGCGGGTTCTGCCGCGGGTGATGGGAGACGTCCGTTATTACCCCCACCTGGAAGAGCGGGTGCGGGCCTATGCGCGCCGCTCGGATCGGGCGGTCGAGGTCCTCTCGGCCATCCCTGAGATCACCCTCCATCCGGCCCGCGGCGCCTTCTACATGACCGCCGTCTTCCGCCAGGGCGCGCTCAGTCCGACCCAGTCGCTGGCCGCGCCGGATCGCGCATCGGCGATCATCGCGCCCCATCTCGGCGCGGCCCTGGACCAGAGGTTCGTCCTGCACCTGCTGGCGGCCACCGGCATCTGCGTGGTGCCGCTCTCCACCGGCTTCAATTCGGACCTGCAAGGCTTCCGCTTCACCCTGCTGGAATCCGATCCCGCGAAGTTCGAGACCCTGTTGGCGGACCTCGCCACGGCGCTGGTCGCCTATCTCAAGAGTTCGACGCCGAAGGCCGACAGCGCAACCCCAGGGACGGTCGCGGCCTAGCGGCGAGCGACCAGACGGTCTGAAGGCCCGGGCGAGGGCGCCGGCCGGGGCCATGCTCCAGCCTCCTATTGACAGCGGTTCAACTCGGGGGCATCCATAAACTACAGATGTAAAGACCCTGTGAGGCTGCGATGCTCCACCCTCTGGCCTGCCGGTGCGGAACGCTGCGGGGAACGGTCGACACCACCGCGCCGCACGAGCGGATCATCTGCTACTGCGTCGACTGCCAGGCCTATGCGCACTTCCTGGGCCGACCCGGCGACGATCTGGACGAGCGCGGCGGGACGAACGCGCTGCTGACCGTTCCGAGCGCGATCAAGGTCGCCTGCGGCGCCGAGCAACTGGCGTCCGTACGCATGACGGGGCGGGGGCCGATGCGCTGGTACGCAGCCTGCTGCAACACGCCGATCGCCAACACGGGTCTGTCGCACAAGGCGGCCTTCGCCTCGCTGATGGCGCCGTCACTGGGCGGCGCCGGGCCGGCGCTAGACGCCGCGTTCGGGCCCGCGCGGCTGTTCGGCTTCGTCAAGAATGCGAAGGGGCAGCCGAAACCGCCGCAGACACCGTTCATCGGCGTCCTGCTGCGGGTCGTAGGGCGGAGCCTCAAGGCGCGGCTGGACGGCAGCTACCGGCGGACGCCGTTCTTTGACGTGGCCACGGACAAGCCGCTGGCGGAGCCGAAGATCCTGGCGCCGGACGAGCGGGCGCGCCTCGTGGCTGCGGCCACCCAGGCCTAGGGTCCGCTCCTAGCGCCGATATCGACGTCGCCTCCCGGCTCAGCGCAGGCGCCTCTGCTCAACCTCGAGAAGGCCGCCGATGCAGCCTGAATGTCCGGTCTGCGGACGTACGTTGATGTCGGCCTGTGGCGCTGCGTCGGGAGGATTTGTCGGACGAATTGTCGGAACCCGGTCCGGCTGTTCGTCAATATAGGGACGGCAGGGCGGCCGGCCCGCCGCAGGACCGCTGCAGGAGACGTCATGACGCAGTATCTGGTCGCCATTCACCACCCCGACGACTACGACCCGTCCGTCGAGGACGAGGCGATGTCGCGCGATATCGACGCGCTCAACGACGAGATGAAGGCCGCCGGGGTCCGGATTTTCGTGGGCGGCCTGCTCCCGGCGAGCCGGGCGAGGTCGCTGCGGGCGCAGCCCGATGGCGAGGTGCGCGTCACCGACGGGCCCTACCTGAAAACCCAGGAGCACGTGGGCGGCTTCTGGGTGCTGGAGGCCGCGGACCTGGACGAGGCCCTGGCGTGGGGGCGCAAGGCCGCCGTCGCCTGTCGGGCGCCGGTGGAGGTGCGCCCTTTTCACTGAAGCAGGGCCGGGCCTGAGGCTCGGGGCGTTTCGCCGGCAACGGACCTCGCAAATGTCCGCAGGGGTGGGCGGCGGAGGTTCGCCGGGTCAGGCGTCCGCGATTCCAGGGGGTCGCCGCGCCGATCCGGATCCGTGATCCCGAGGTTCCGTGGTGGAGGTCACCAACAGGGCGCCCTCAGGCGCATGGCCAAGCTCGGCCATGGCTCGGCTCCGGCTGATCAGGACCGCTGTCGCATTGTCGCCTGGCCGCAGCCCTTGCCCGAGGCGCGCCAGGGCCGCGCCGGTCGCGTTGCGCGGCTGGACCAGGAGGCTCGACAGGCCTTCGCCTCCGGCGCCGTGAAAGCCGTCGGTCGTCAGCAGCAGGCTGTCGGATTCTTCGTTCGTCAGGTCGAGGCTCTGAAATACCGCTCGATCTCCGGCGCCGACGAACCGAACGAGGCCGCCCGGCGTGAAACCCAGGTCGCTTCCGAACAGGCCGCGCGGCGTGTCGTCGGTGGTGAGCTGTCCGGGTCGGGGCAACCCGGCGTAAAGGCGGCTGTCGCCGACGTGGACTGCGAGGCATTGGCCCGAGCCGGACATCGCGACAGCGGTCAAGGTGGTCCCGCCACGCCCCTGAAGCGTCGCCCAGACGGCCGCGTTGGCCTCGGAGATCGCCATGGCGAGGGCCGCGCCGAGATCGACTGTGAACGAGGTCGCGAGGGACTGGAGGAACGTGCTTGCCGCAAGGCTCGCGGCCTTGGCGCCTTCCTCCATGCCGCCCATCCCGTCGAGCACGGCGGCCACGAACCGGGCCTGGCCCGCCTGCGGCGACATGAGCGCGACAAATGCGCGATCCTGATTCTCCGCGCGCGGGCCCAGGAACGTGATCAGCGAAGCGACCCGCCCGACCGAGACACCGCCGTCGTCCGGAGGGTTTGCAAACAGCGCCGTCAGGCCCGTCCCCCTGGCGGCGGAGTCCATCGACATCGAGATCATGGACAGATGCCAATCAGGGATAGCCCCGGATAGCCAGCAGCTTGTTGTGGGTCGTTCGCCAGGCCGTCGCGCGCCCCCGCGCTCCCGACCAGGGTGATGCGGCCCCTAGACCCCGATGATCCAGCCGGCGGTCAGGGACGACGCCTGCACGCTCACCAGGATCACCTGGGCCCCGCCGGCGATGCTGATGACGGTGTCGGCCCCGGACTGGGCGACGGCGTAGCTCGTGCCCGGATCGAGCTGGATGCGGTCGCCCTCCGCCCGGTTGAAGTCGGTGATCCGATCGACCCCTGCGTCGCCGAAGCTGTAGAAGGTGTCGGCGCCCGCGCCGCCGGTCTCGGTGTCGTTTCCCCGGTCGCCGGACAGCCAGTCGTCGCCCGCCTGGCCCAGCAGAATGTCGTCGCCCTGGCCGCCGCGGACGACGTCGGCGCCGACGCCGCCGTCGCACCAGTCATTGCCCATGTTGCCGTAGACGATGTCGTCGCCTTCGTCGCCGTTCAGCAGGTCGTCGCCCTGGCCGCCCACCACCCAGTCGCCGCCCAGGTGGCCGGAGGCGGTGTCGGCGCCCATGTTGCCGTTGATGTCGTCGAAGCCGGAGCCCCCGGAAACCGAGTCATCGCCCGCCTCGCCGCGCAGATAGGTCGAGCCCGAGATCGCCTGGATCTGGTCGTTTCCGGCGCCGCCCCAGATGGTGTCGTCCCCCCCGCCGCCCTGGAGGCGGTTGCCGAGGGCGTTGCCGTTGATCCGGTCGGCGTTCGCGCCGCCGATGGCGTTCTCGATGTCCGCGCCCTTGGCGATCACCACGTTGCCCGCATAGCCGCCGACGTCTGAGAAGAAGCCCGGGCGCAGGTCGATGACCTGGCGGTCGCTGTAGCCGGAGAAGTCCAGGGTGTCGTCGCCGCCCGCGTCCCAGATGGCGAACTGCGCCGTGCTGGCGGCCGAGTCCAGCTGGAACCAGGGCCGGTCGGCGGTGGAATGGAAGCCGTAGGTGGTGTCGCCGGTCCGGGTGGACAGGTTCGCCCCGTATTCGATCTGGGCGGCGGCGATGTCGTCCAGCAGGGGCACGGCGGAATAGCCGGGCAGGTCGGCGCCGGTGTTGAACCCGCCGAAATAGCTCATCACCGTGTACTGGCGGCTGTCCTCGTAATAGCTGGCGTCGGCGGCGTAGGTGATCGTCACCCCGGTCTGGGCGTTGTAGTCGGACGGGTGCGACAGGCCGATGGCGTGGCCCAGTTCGTGCAACAGCACCTGGCCGCCATAGTTGGCCATGCTCGGCGCCGAATTGTAACTCAGAGTGGAGTTCACCCAGACATCGCCGGCCGAGGAGGATGCGGTGCGGGACCCCGGATAATAACCGAAGGCCGAGGATCCCTCCTCGCCGGCGGAATAGTTGGCGAACAGGATCGTGGCGCTGTTGGAATAGGCGGCCTCGCCCGCAGCTCCGGTCCCGGCGCGGATGAAGGTGATGTTCGCCACGTCCGACCAGGCGGTGAGCGCCAGCTCGGCCTGGGTGATCTGGGCTTCGTTGAAGCGGGTGAAGCCGCTGGTGTCGGAGGGCATCGACGCCGGCGCGTCGGCGCGAAAGCCGTAGCTGACCGAGGTGGCGCCCCCCAGGACGCCGCCCCAGCCCGCCTCGCCCCCGGTCAGCCGGTCGGCCGCCTGTTCGATGGTGAAGCTGATCTTGCCGTTGTCGCCGGTCCCGGCGCGGGCGTCGGCGTTCAGATAGAACTGGGGACCGCCGCCGTCGCCGGTGAGGGCGACCGGCTCGGTCGGGAACGCGTCGGAATCGAACTCGCTACTCATGGCCTACAGACTGCACGCGGCGTCCCCTAACAATCTCCTAAAATACACCCAGCAGGTGAGCAAGCGTCACAGTTCGCGTGGAATCCTTGCGGGCGCGGTATTTGTCCCTTGCGAGACCTCCCCCGGCGACGCTGTTATCGTGCCGTTGAGGAGACCCGACATGTCGGACGACGAGCCCCACGCGCCTCGGGACGGCTGGAAGCACACCGGCGTGCGGGTGATTCCCGGCGACCAGCTTGACGACAACACCCCTCAGACGCCGGGCATGAACCGGGCCGCGGCGATCAATTTCGCCCGGGTGGGCGCGCGCAAGCTCTGGGCCGGAACCGTCCACATCCATGCCGACGCCAGGACCGGCGCCCACCACCACGGACCGCTGGAGAGCGTGATCTACGTGCTGCGCGGCCGGGCGCGGATGCGCTGGGGCGAACACCTGGAATTCGTCGCCGAGGCGGGTCCCGGCGACTTCATCTATGTGCCGCCCTTCGTGCCGCACCAGGAGATCAACGCCTCCAGCGACGAGACCCTGGAATGCGTGCTGGTGCGCAGCGACAGCGAGGCCGTGGTGGTGAACCTGGACATCGAGCCGGCGGAGAAGCCGACCGGCGTCGCCTGGGTCGATCCGACCCACAAGGCGCCGGACTGAACGATCAGAACCGCGTGCGATCGAGGCTGCGCGGATCGTCCACCCGCCGGGCTTCGTAGATCGCACCGGCCCGCGCGATCTCGCGCCAGGGCTTGGCTTTGTTGAGGGCGACGTCGAGATCGGGCGCGTCGCGGTCGAGATCGACCACCGCCAGCCCAGGCTCGCCATCCGCGGCGCAACAGCCGAGCCATCCGCCGTGGGGGCCGATCACGCCGGAGCTGGCGGCCCGGCTGCACTGGGCGGGGACGGACATGCCGATCCAGAGGTTGTTGGCCGCCGCATGGGCCCGGGCCAGGACCGCGAACACCGGGTCCTCCGAGTAGGAAGAGAACAGCACGGCGTCGGCGCCGCGCGCCGCGTAGTCCGCGAACATCTCGGGGAAATTGATCTCGATGCACAGGGTCAGCCCGAACCGGAATCCGTCCACCTCGAACAGCACCGCCTCGAATCCCGGCGCGTACCAGTCGGTGACCTCGTTGTGGGACAGCCGACGCTTATCGTATCGGGCGACGAGCGCACCCTGGTCGGAGATCACGTAAAGGCTGTTGTGCGGACGGTTGGGCGAGGTGAGCCTGTGATTGGCGCCCGCCACCACCCACAGCTTCAGCTTGGCGGCGAGGGCGGCGGTCTCTTCCAGCTCGGCCGTGAGTTCATCCCAGTCGAGGTTCCAGCCGGCGAAGTGGATCTTGCCCGCGCCCCCGACATAGCCGGACACCGCGCCCTCCGGGAATTGGACCAGCCGCGCCCCCGCCTCATGGGCGCGCCGCATCAGCGCCCGCACCGCCGCGCCGTTGGCGCGGGGATCGAGCCCCACGTGGCTCTGGGCGACGGCGAGGCGAAGCGGCATGGCGACTCGGAGGCAGGGTTCATGGAAAGTTCCGCGCCCCGCCGCCCCTGTCAACGCGGCTCAGGATCCACCAGGCGCATGAGGGCGTCCTCGAGCCGAGGGTCGGTAAGGTGCGGCGAGCCCTCCAGGACCGCGGCGCGGATCACGCCGCTCACCGCCCGATCCATGACGAACAGGTCGAGATCGTCGGCGTCGGCGGGACGGGACAGCAGGCGCACCGTCGCTCGGGTTTCGCGGGCGGCCACCGCGCCGCCCTCCGCCGCCATGATGGCGCGCAGGGCCGCCCGCCGGGTCGCGGGCCGGTCGGCCAGGATCGCGATCTGGGCGCGGACGACCAGGCGCAGGGGCGGGGTCCCGCTCTCCGCCTCGGCGAGGATCTTCGCGCGCACGGCCGCGTTCTCGCGAAGGGCTATGCCGACCAGGATCGCCTGTTTGTCGGCGAAGTACTGGTAGAGCGTGCCGACGCTGACGCCCGCGCGCTCGGCCACCCGGTTGGTGTTGAAACCCGCCTCGCCTTCGGTCTCCAGAATCTGAGCCGCCGCCTCGAAGATCGCCGCCTGGGTGGCGAGGGCGCGGTCCTGCCGCGGGCGGCGGCGCTGGGATTTGGGCATGGCGGCGGCTCCTCCGGGCGAACGCGAGTCCACAAAGCCGAGCTTAGCTCGGATTGTGCGCCGGACAGAAACGCAAGCGGAGGCAGGACATGACCTGGGCGACGGATCGGCTGGACGAGATCAGGCGGCCGGAGGCCTCGCGGCCGCCGGTGGTGGAGACCCTGAAGCTTGGCCTGATCGACGACTGGGCCCCGGGCTGGGTGCGCAAGACCTGGGAGCCGCGGCCGGAGCTGCTCAATGGGGACGGCAGCCTGTTCGGGGGCTACCTCGCGGCCCTGGCCGACCAGGTGCTGACCTTCGCGGCCATGACCGTGGTGGCCGACGAGGTCCGTTTCCGGACGGTCAGCCTGCAGATGCAGTTCGTGAAGGTGGGCCGGGCCCATCCGCTGGCGATCGAGGCGCGGGTGGTCGGCCAGTCCCGCCAGCTGATCACGGTGGAGGCGGACTTCCGCCGCCCCGACGGCGAACTGATCGCCCGCGCGTCGGGCCAGCAGGTGACCACGCCCAAGGTCACCAGCTTCCGCTCCATCGGGGAAGATGACGCGGCCGGTTGAGGCTGTGGCGACGGCGGCGCAACATGCCGGCGCACCTGACCCCCAGGACCGCACCGACCGGGTCCGCCGGGTCGGGGCGGTCGCCCCACGGAGAGACTGATGCCCACGGCCCACCTGAACGGCCTCGACATCCACTATGAACGCGCCGGCGCCGGCGAACGGCTGCTGTTCATCTCGGGCAGCGGCGGCGACCTGCGGGTGAAGCCCAATGTGCTGGACGGCCCGCTGGCCAGGGCCTTCGACGTCCTGGCCTACGACCAGCGGGGCCTGGGCCAGTCCGGAAAGCCCGACCGGCCCTACGCCATGGCCGACTATGCGGACGACGCGGCCGCCCTGATGGACGAGCTGGGCTGGGACGACGCCCTGGTCGTGGGGGTCTCCTTCGGCGGCATGGTCGCCCAGGAGTTCGTCCTGCGGCATCCGGCCCGGGTGAAGCGGCTGGTCCTGGCCTGCACCTCCCCCGGCGGGGCCGGCGGGGCGTCGTTTCCGTTTCACGAGATCAACCACCTGAAGGGCGAGGCCCGCGCCCGGCACATGATCCCGATTTCCGACACCCGGCGCGACGAGGCCTGGGCCAGGGCCAATCCCGAGCTCTACGCCCAGTTCCTGGCCGCCGGCGCCGCCGACCCCTATGCCGACGAGCCCGGCCACGAGATGGGCGCCCTGCGCCAGTTCGAGGCCCGGGCCGACCACGACGTGTGGGACCGGCTGCCCGGCGTGACGGTCCCGGTGCTGATCGCGGCGGGCAAGTATGACGGGATCGCCCGACCCGAGACCCAGCTCAACCTGGCCATGCAGATCCCCGGCTCGACGCTGCGGTTCTTCGAAGGCGGCCACCTGTTCATGATCCAGGACCGCGCCGCGATCCCCGCCATGATCCAGTTCCTGAACGGCTAGCCGAGGCCCAGGACCCCGGCCACGGCGGCGGCGACCTGGGTCACGTCGTAGGGTTTGCGGATGATCGGGGCGTCGAAACCGGAGGGCGCGCCGCCAGCCTCGCCATAGCCGGTGGCGAAGACGAAGGGGATCCCGCGCGAGGCCAGCACCTCGGCCACCGGCGTCACCGAGCGTCCATTGAGGTTGGCGTCGAGCACCGCGGCGTCGATCTCCTGGTCGAGAAGCGCCATGGCCTCCTCCAGTTCGTAGGCGGGGCCGATCACCTTGGCGCCCGCGTCCGACAGGCCGGTCTCCAGTTCCAGCGCCAGCAGCACGGCGTCCTCGACGATGAGCACCCGGGCGCCCTTCAGGTCGGTGCGCCCGTTGGCGGCCGGGACCGGCTCGGCGACGCGGGCCGCAGGTGCGTCGGGCACGGTTTCGGGCCGCTCGACGATCGCCTGGGCGCCGGCGTGAAGCCGCGCGCGGACACCGCTGGAGCGAAATTCGATCCCCGCGTGCCCGTTGAGCTCCCGGCCCGTCACCTGGCCCAGCAGGGTGGAGCCGAAACCGAGATGGGCGGGGGGCGTGACCATCGGGCCGCCGCTCTCGCTCCAGACCAGATCGAAGCCGCCGTCGGGAGTCCGGCTCCAGCGCACGTCCACCCGGCCGGTCTCCGTCGACAGCGCCCCGAACTTCAGCGCGTTGGTGGCCAGCTCGTGCAACGCCAGCGACAGGGCGTTGGCGGCGCGCGGGGTGAGGAACAGCTCCGGCCCATCCCAGCGGGTCTGGCCGGGCGCGATGCCGCCCAGCTCGGCCGCCGCCAGATGGCCGATGGCCGCGCCGCGCCAGCGCGCCGCGGTGAGCAGTTCGTTGGCCGAGGCCATGGACTTCAGCCGGCCGCCGAAGGTGGTGAGGAAGCTTTCGAGGGAGGTGGTCCGCTTGGCGGTCTGGGTCGCCAGGGCCTGGACCGCCGCCAGGACGTTCTTCACCCGGTGATCCAGCTCGGACATCAGGGTGCGGCGCTGATCCTCCGTGGCCCGGCTCTCGGTGGTGTCGCGGACAATGCCGCAGATGGCGACGGGCTTTCCCGACTGGTCGCGGATGCGGGCCGCCGACGACCGCAGCCAGACCGTGCGTCCGTCGTCGGGCCGGATGATCCGATAGTCGATATCGTAGGTGTCATGGTCGTTCAGCTGGACTTCGCCGAGGTCGTGGACCCTTTGGCGGTCGTCCGGGTGGACGATGCTGAGCAGTTCCGCGCCGGCGCGGGCCGGAAATTCGCCGGCGGGCCTGCCGGTGATCGCGGACATTCGCTTGCTGACCCGGAGCAGGTCCCGGACCAGATCCCATTCGAACTCGCCAAGGCCTGCGGCGTCGAGCGCCGCTTCCAGGCGCTCGCGATCCAAGGTGGGGCCGGCCGAGTCTTCGGTCATGCGGAGAACATATGCTTCACGGAAAGGCGATGCGACAGGAACCACCGGTTGCGCGATCAATTCGCCCTGGTGGCGAACCCCATCTTTGCGGCGGCTCAGGAACCGGCTAACTGTAGAGGCGTTGTGGCAGTGCTCTTTCACCGCCCCCGCCTTTTTTGGAGAAATCCCCATGCCCGCGAACAGCGTCGACACCGCCGCCCGTGACGCCAAAGCAGCGGCCAGTTCCGTCGCCGATGCGGCCAGCCAGATCGCCAGCCAGGCGGAGCGCAGCTTCGCCGACGCCGCCAAGCGTTTCGAAAAGATCGTCGCCGAAGGCCTCGAGCAGATCCGCGCGCAGTCGCGGACCTATGCCGACACCACGGTCGAACACCTCGACGAAGCCCAGCGCTATGTCGTCGAGCGGGTTCGCGAAAAGCCGCTGATGGCCGCCGGCACGGCCCTTGGCGTCGGTCTGCTGATCGGCCTGTTGCTGGCGAGCGGCCGCAACCGTTGATCCTCAAGAAGGCGATCTTCATCGCTTGTGGCGTCGCCGCGCTTGCCGCGGCGGCGTTCGTTTTTGTGTTCGCCCTGGCCTTCGCGCTCTATGCGGCGCTGCAGCCGGCCTGGGGGCCGGCCCTGGCCGCGGCCGGGGTGGCGGGCGCCTGCGTCCTGCTGATCCTGCTGGGCGCGCTGGCGGCCTTCATCGCCGCCAACCCGCCGAAGAAGAAGTCATCCTCGGACGACATCCTCTCCAGGCTGATCGATCTGGCCCGCGAAAAGCCCGTCGTGGCCGCGGCCGCGATCCTGGCCGCCGGCGCGGTGGCCCTGAAGAATCCCACGGTCACCGCGACCCTGGTCGGACTGTTCGCGTCCGGCAGGCCCGCGTCGAAGAAGCCGAAGAAATAACCGAACCCCATCGGGCCTTGGGCGTTTCCGGAGACGGCGGACCCATCCGCCGGCCCTCCCATCCGGAAACCCCGCCATGTTCACCCTTCCCGACCTCGCCTACGACCATGCCGCCCTGGAGCCCGTGATCTCGCGGGCGACCATGCACCTGCATCACGACAAGCATCACAGGGCCTATGTCGACGCGCTCAACAAGCTGCTCGACGAGCAGGGCGCCGCGCCCGCCAGCCTCGAGGAGGTGGTCCGCCGGGCGGCCGGCGACCCAGCCGCTGCGAAACTGTTCAACAACGCCGCCCAGGCCTGGAACCACACCTTCTTCTGGACCGCCATGAGCCCCCGCCGGCAGGCGCCGGACGGCCAGCTGGCCGTCGCCATCGCCTCCGCGTTCGGCGGCCTTGCGGCCCTGAGGGCGGCGTTCGTCGAAGAAGGGACGACCCACTTCGCCTCGGGCTGGGTCTGGCTCGCCGCCGAGGGCGCGAGCCTGAAGGTGCTGTCCACCCACGACGCCGAGGATCTGCTGATCCACAAGGGGCTCACGCCCCTCCTGGTCTGCGACCTGTGGGAACACGCCTACTACCTGGACCACAAGAACGACCGGAAAGCCTTCCTCGAAGCCTGGTTCGACGCCCTGCCCGACTGGTCGTTCGCGCAGCAGCAATATGCAGCGGCGCGTGGCGAGAAGGCGCCTTGGACACATCCAGGCCCGGTGACCCAATCCCAGGGAACGACCTCGGCGAACGCACGTTAACGAAAAGACGAGGCGCAATGTCCCCAAGACTTCGCCTCGACTGAACCTCAAACTGCTCCCTGGATTTCTTGTCAGGTCCTTGGAGCGCCACCCGAATAGGAGAACACCCATGCTGAGTTGGGCCCTGACGTTTCTGGTTGTAGCGTTGATCGCCGGTGTGCTGGGTTTCACGTCCATCGCAGGCGCCGCGATCGGCGTGGCCAAGATTCTGTTCTTCATCTTCCTGGTGCTGTTCGTCGTCAGCCTGGTCATGCACCTGATGCGCGGCCGATCGGCCTAGCCGGGCCGTCCCATAGCCGAGACAGACGCCCTCCCGGTCGCCGGGAGGGCGTTTGCATGTCCGGACCGGGTCAGGCGGGCGGGCGGCGCGGCGTCGACCAGGTGCGGAACGGCTGGAAGGCCACCCGCTCGAAGGCCAGGGCGATCACGCGGATCTCCAACTCGTCGATCTCGATCAGGTTGAAGCCCGGCGGGACTCCGCGTTCCCGCATCGACAGCGTGCCGGCTCCCACGCCCAGGGTGTTCCCGTCTCCGAACGGATAGGGCCAGACGAACGGGGCGTGGATGTGCCCGGTCAGCACCAGGTCCACCCGCGCCTGCGCCAGCCGTTCCGCCGCCTGCGTCCCGCCCCAGACCCGGCCGGTCATCGGGCCGCCGATCATTTCCAGAAGCGGATGGTGGCAGACCAGGATCCGCGCCGTCGGTTCCGGGACCTGCGCGAACCACGCCACCGCGCGATCCACCTGGGCCTTCGAGATTTGCCCCTTGGACCAGTTGGCCCGGGGCTGGACTCCGCGGGCGGTGTTCAGGCCGTAGACCGCCAGGCCGGGAATCCTCAGATCGCAGCGGTCGGCCGCGCCGACCGCCTTTTCATAGCGCGCGAAGGGGGTGAAGAACCGCTCGTACCAGGCGAGGTACGGCGCGTCGTGGTTGCCGGGTATGGTCAGCACCGGGGCGGGAAGGCGGGCCAGCCAGGCGGCGGCGGCGGCGAACTCCGCCTTCTCTCCGAACTGGGTGATGTCGCCGGACACGATCACCGCGTCGGGGGCCTCCGCCGCCACCCGCTCCAGGGCCGCCTGCGTCGCCGCGACGTTCTCGCCGCCGAAGTGGATGTCCGACAGATGGGCCAGCCGGATCATGGGCCGACCTGTTTCGGGGCTTCGGTCTTGGCCTCGGCCTCGGCCTCTGCGGGCGGGGCGAGTATGCGGGCCACCAGGGGTCGCCAGACCACCTCCACCGTCGAGCGCAGCCGCACCGGTTCGCCATCCAGCACGGCGGGCAGGCTTCCGGAGGCCCAGACCCTGGCGCGGCGGCATCGGACGGCCTCCACGGCCGGATCGCGCCGCCAGTCGCCGGTCATCGCATTGAACGCCATCCGGAACGCCTCCGAGGCGCCGGACGGGGTGAGCACCGCCGCCTCCAGCGCCTGGGTCTCGTCGTCCAGCGCCCGCGAGGCCAGAGGGCAGATGAAGCCCACCGCCTCGGCCTTGCCGCGCGGACCCGCGTCGAGCGCATAGCGGAGCCGGCCGGAAAAAGCGCGCCGCCAGGCCAGGTTGGCGCGACGCCAGGCCATGCGCAGGTCGCCGTGCCGCGCCGCCTCCCGAGCCGGGGCCCAGAGCGCGGGCGCGCCCAGGATCGCGGCCACCAGGAAGGTGTGGCCCTCGACCTCGCCGCCGCCGATCTCGTGGGACTCCCCGGACGAAAGCGCCGCCTTCAGCGCCTGCTGCCAGCTGACCTGGCCATACACGGCATGGGGCAGCATGTTCATGGTGCCGCCCGGCAGGGGCGCGACCATCGGACCCTTGGGACCGCAGAGTTCGACAGCGGCCCGCGCCGTGCCGTCTCCGGCCAGGACCACGAGGAGGTCGGGCCCGGCGTCCACGGCCCGCCGCAAGGTGGCTTCCAGGTCATCGCCCTCGGGCGCGTGTACGTTCGCCTCGACGCCGAACTCGGCGAGGATCGCGCGTGCTTCGTCGGGCGCGCCGGGGCCGACGCCGCCCGAGGCGGTGTTGGCCACCAGTTCGATCCTGCGGATTGTCGTCCCCATCTCGGTCAGGCGGAAAACGCCGCGGGGGCGCGCGGGGCGGAAATCGAGGTCATGGGCGCTTTCTAAAGGTCGAGGACTTACGAAACGGCGCAGCCTGTTGCAGGTTCCGACGGAACCGCGCCGTCGGGCTCGCGTTGGGGTGACCGGGGACAATAGGAGAGCCAAAGATGCTCAGAACCAGACTTCTCAAGCCGTGCCTCGCAATCGTGGGAGCCGGCCTGCTGGCCGCGGCCTGCACCACAACCGGAAACACCGAACGCAACGCCGCCGGCGGGGCCGCCCTGGGCGCGCTCGCGGGCGCCGTGATCGGGAACAATGTGGGCCACGGCGACGCCGGAGCCGGCGCCGCGATCGGCGCGGCGGTCGGCGGCACGGCCGGCGCCATCAAGGGCTGCCGCGAGGACGGGGGCTGCGGCGCCACCCCGTCCAACAACCATCGCCAGTATTACGACGACCGGGCCGGCCGCTATTACTACTACGACTCGGCCACCGGCCGTTATTTCTGGGAAGACGGCAGCCCCCGCTGATCGGGCTGCGCAAGATCAAGGAGGGGCGACCGGCCATGCCGGCCGCCCCTTTTTCATGAGGTCTACAAGGCGAGACGCCGGGGATCGTCGTGTTCCGCACTCCCCGCACGGGCCCTGAACCGCATCGGCTCGAGCCGCAAAGAAAAGGGCGGACCCGAAGGTCCGCCGAAGGTTATGCATCATCGAGAAAAGGGTGCGGAGACGGCAGACCGGCATAGTCGCCGGTCTCAAGTCGGGGGGGGCGTCGCCGCCTCCGCATGATGGAAACCCACATTCCGCGGCATCGTTCCCGCGCCACGCGATTTTTTTTGGAAGCCTAGTTCGCGTCGATTTCGACGGTCGGCATGGCGTCGAACTCCGCCTTGGTGAGCGGGGTCGACAGGCCGTCCGCGGTCTGGGTCAGGCCGGCGAAGGACAGGCTGCGCGGCCCGGCCGGGCGGGGCCCCTTCGGGCGAACCAGGACCTGGGCCGGATGACCGTTGGCGCCGTAGATCACGCGCTCGACCACCCCCAGCACCGCGCCGCCCGCGCCGCGCACGGTCCGGCCGTCCAGCTGCGAAGCCTGGGCTGCGGCCGGAGCGGGGTCCTGGGCGATCGCGGCGCCGGCTGAGCCGGCGAGGAGGGCCAGGGCGAAGAGGGAAGCGCGCAACATGGTCATGGACCTTAGATGGGGTGGGTCCCCGGCAGGCGCCAATATCTAATCGACGACTAAGGCGGCTGCGCGGCGGAACGCGCCCCGAACATCGGGCGTTTGGGAAGAGCGGGCGACATGCCCGCTTCAGCAGGGGGACGCCGGATGATCCCGTCGCCGCATTCAGGGTTGGTCAGCTATTCGCCGGGTCCCCGGCACCGGTTCGGCCGCCGCCGCGCCGCCATTGCCGTGGTGCTCGCCATCGCGATGGCCGGGGCCCTGATCGGCCAGCTTACCGGCCAGCGCGACGCGGCTCATCCCATTCCGCCGGGACCGTTCGGGTACTTCCCGACCTAAACCCCGGCGCAAAGGAGTAAGTCATGGCGAGTTTTCCGCGCAGTTCGGGCCACCCGGTCCTCAGCGCCACCCGCGCCCGCCAGGGGCGCTATGGACGGCATGTGCTGTGGGTGCTGCTGGCCTCGACCGCGCTCGCCGCCCTGGCGTTGTTCGGGACCTGGACCTGGAATGCGCCCGATCTCGCCTCGACCGAGGCCAACAACGGGCGCCAGCCCGCGGACGCCCGCGCGTTCGACATGGGCGAACCCGTCGCCCAGCAGAAGCCTCCGTCCCCCCAGGCGCCCTAGCCTCGGCGGCGGTCAGGAGACGGACTGTCCCTTGACGGCGCGGACGACGAAGCTCGCCACCAGCAGTCCCAGGAAGATCACGAACACCACCTTGGCCACCGTCGCCGCCAGGCCCGCCAGGCTCAGGAAGCCCAGATAGCCCGCCACCACGGCGAGGGCCGCGAACACCAGCGCCCAGCTCAGCATCTCGGACACTCCCACCATCGGCGACCGCCCCATGCAGCCGCCATTCAGAGA
>DASUIJ010000076.1:0-21087 GCA_036279815.1 Phenylobacterium sp.
GGCCTCACCCTCTACGCCGCACGGGCGGACGCAGCCCCGATCTCGGTGGACAACCCCGCCGACCTCGACGCCGCGCGCACCTACGCACAGACTCAGATGACCGGGACGAACGGATGACCAAGGGACGCATCGCCTTCCAGGGCGAGCTCGGCGCCAACAGCCATGAGGCCTGTTCGCAGTTCTTTCCCGAGTACGAGCCGGTTCCGCACGCCAGCTTCGAGGACGCCTTCGAGGCGGTGAAGTCGGGCGACTGCCAGCTGGGCATGATCCCGGTGGAGAACTCCATCGCCGGCCGCGTGGCCGACGTGCACCACCTGCTGCCCGATTCCGGCCTGAAGATCATCGGCGAGCGGTTCAAGCCGATCCACTTCCAGCTGATGGCCAATCCCGGCGTGAAGCTGGAGGACGTCAGGACCGTCGCCTCCATGCCGATCGCCCTGGCCCAGTGCCGCAAGACGATCCGGCGGCTGAAGCTCAAGACCGAGCCGGTCGGCGACACCGCCCTGGCCGCCAAGCTGCTGTCGCTCAATCCGGACCCGACGCGGGCGGCGATTTCCCCGGCCCTGGCCGCCGAGCTCTACGGGCTGGAGATCCTGGCCCGCGACATCGAGGACGAGCACAACAACACCACCCGCTTCCTGGTGATGACGGCGCAGAAGAACCCGCCGCAGCCCTCCTTCACCCACCGCTGCATCACCAGCTTCGTCTTCCGGGTGAGGAACATGCCGGCCGCGCTCTACAAGGCCATGGGCGGTTTCGCCACCAACGGCGTGAACATGACCAAGCTCGAGAGCTACATGGAGAACGGCGCCTTCACGGCCACCTTCTTCTACGCCGAGATCGACGGCCGGCCGGAGGATCGGGGCGTGGCGCTGGCCTTCGAGGAACTGCAGTTCTTTTCCGAGCGATTCGAGATCCTGGGCGTCTATCCGGCCGATCCCTTCCGGGACCGCGGCTGATGCGTACGATCGAGCTCGATGCGTCGGCCTATCCCACGGTGCGGGACTTCTGCGCCCAGCTGAAGACGGAGATCCGCGCGTTGCCGGGCCACGGGAACAGCATCGAGGCCTTCGTCGATTCCATGATCTGGGCGAACGGGATGAGCAGCCTGGTCCCGCCCTACATGATCCGGGTGCGCGGCCTGGACCGCGGCCCCGTCGCGGAGTTCGTCAAGGACCTGTCCAACGCGCTGGGCCAGGCGCGGATGGAGCACCGCACCCGGCGCGCCGAGGACGTCGAGGTCATCCTGCAGATTCGCCGCTAGGGCCTCAGCTCTCCGCCCAGGCCTTGATCAGCTGGTGGGCGATGGCCATGCCGCCGGGGGCGAAGGTGTTGGGGATCTTGCCGGCCATCAGGTCGCGCGCCTCGGCCTTGGTGAACCAGCGCACCTCCGACAGCTCGGTCTGGTCGGGGGCGGCGTTGTCGTCCTCCACCTGGGCGATCAGGCCGATCATCAGCGAATTGGGGAACGGCCAGGGCTGAGTCGAGTGGTAGGCCACCGACAGGGTCTTCAGGCCCGCCTCCTCGTAGAGCTCGCGGGCGCAGGCCTCCTCGATCGATTCGCCGGGCTCCAGGAAGCCGGCCAGGGCCGAGAACATCCCCTTGGGCCAGATCTCCTGGCGGCCGAGCATGCAGCGGTCCTCATGCACCGCCAGCATGATCACCACCGGGTCGGTGCGGGGGAAGTGCTCGGCGTTGCAGGACTCGCATTGCCGCTTCCAGCCGCCCTCGGCGGGGTGCGAGGGCTCGCCGCAGACCGAGCAGTGCTTGTGCTTGCGCCGCCACTCGAACATCCCCTTGGCCGTGCCCAGGATCGCCGTCTCGGTGGCCGGCAGCCGCGTGGCGAGGCCGCGCATGTCTTCGAATCGCCCCAGCCCCTGCAGGGGGCCGTCGGCCGGGTCGGCCACGCCTTCCATGTCGACCGCGAAGATCGCCGTCTCCTTCCACAGGCCCATGAACAGCAGCCGTTCCCGGCCCGCGGCAAGGCCTTCGATCAGCTTGGTCGGCAGGTAGGCGATCTGGACGCCGCCGTCCTTGGTGGCCTCCACGAACGGCTTGCCGTTCCAGAGGACAAACCCCAGCGACTGGTCGGAGGCGAACTGTTCGGCGAGCCAGTCCTCGTCCTTGCGGCGCTCGCTGGCGCGGTCGAGGGGGTTGCCGGCGAAGGTGTTCATGAAGGCTGTTAGAGGCATGGGCGACGTTCTAGCTCAGGATCGCGGCGACGGACACGCTTGCGTGCGAGGCGCTGGACCGCGATATAGGGGGCGGAGATCGGCGACGGGCGGACGCCTCGCCAACCCGGTCAGGTCCGGAAGGAAGCAGCCGTAACGAGTTTCGCTCCGGGTCGTCGTTCGGTCTCCACCCAAACTACTTACAGTGCGCCCCAGACCCGCAGGGCAAATGGCCGACGAAGATCTCACGCTCGAACCCGAGACGCCCGAGCGTGATCCCGACACGGCGGACATGTTCGGCGCGCCGCCGCCGGCCGCCAGGACCTCCGAGGCCGAGTCGGCCGCCTACACCGTCATCGCCCGCAAATACCGGCCGCGCACCTTCGACGACCTCTTTGGCCAGGAGGCCATGGTCCGGACGCTGAAGAACGCGTTCGCGTCCGGCCGCATCGCCCACGCCTTCATGCTCACCGGCGTCCGCGGCGTGGGCAAGACCACCACCGCCCGCCTGCTGGCCCGGGCCTTGAACTACGAGACCGACGCCATCCACGCGCCCACCCTCGACCTCGCCGTCGAGGGCCGCCACTGCCGCGCCATCATCGAGGGCCGGCACATGGACGTGCTGGAGCTCGACGCCGCCAGCCGGACCGGCGTGGCCGACATGCGCGAACTGCTGGACGGCGTGCGCTACGCCCCCGTCGAGGCCCGCTACAAGGTCTACATCATCGACGAGGTGCACATGCTCTCGACAGGGGCGTTCAACGCGCTCCTGAAGACCCTCGAGGAGCCGCCGCCCCACGCCAAGTTCATCTTCGCCACCACCGAGATCCGCAAGGTCCCGGTGACCATCCTGTCGCGCTGCCAGCGGTTCGACCTGCGCCGGGTCGAGCCGGACGTGATCGTCAGGAACCTGGAGATGATCTCCGAGGCCGAGGGCGTGCGGATCGAGGCCGAGGGCCTGATGCTGATCGCCCGCGCCGCGGAGGGCTCGGTGCGCGACGCCCAGTCGATGCTCGACCAGGCCATCGTCCAGGGCGAGCCCGGGCTGACGGTCCAGGCCTCCATCATCCGCGACATGCTGGGCCTGGCCGACCGGGCCCAGACCATCGGCCTGCTGGAACAGATCATGCGCGGGGAGGCGGGTCCCGCCATCGAGACCTTCCGCACCCTCTACGGCTACGGCGCCGATCCCGGCCAGGTGATGGTCGACCTGCTGGAGCACGCCCACGGCGCCTCGGTGGCCAAGGCCATCGGGCCGCAGGCCCTGGTGCTGCCCAAGGAGCAGGCCGGGCGGCTGGCGGCCATCGGCGCCTCGGTCTCGGCGGGGACGCTGTCGCGCATCTGGCAGATGCTGCTCAGGGCCCATGACGAGGTGCGCCGCGCGCCCGACCCGGCCGCGGCCGTCGACATGGTGCTGATCCGCCTGGCCTACGCCGCCGACCTCCCGGGGCCGGAGGAGGCCCTGAAGCGGCTGCAGGCCGGCGAGCCGGTGGGCGGGGCTTCCAGCCCCGGTCCGTCCGGCGGCGGCGGCGGCGGCGGGGGCATGAGCGCCGGCGTCCAGGGCCTCGGCAGCGTCAACGCCCAGGCGCGGATGGTCCAGCCGGCGCCCCAGTCGGCGGAGCCCGCGCCCAACCTGCAATCCTTCGCCGACGTCCTGGCCCTGATCGAGAAGAAGCGCGACATCGCGCTCAGGCTCGACGTCGAGCGCTATGTGCGGCCGGTCAGCTTCCGCCCCGGCGCCATCGAATTCGAGCCCGCGCCAGGCGCGCCCAACAATCTCGCCCAGCGCCTGGTGGGGCGGCTGAAGGAGTGGACCGGCCAGCCCTGGCTGATCGCCGCCCAGGGCGGCGGCGGCGCCGAGAGCGCCTGGGAGCGGCAGAAGCGCGAGGAACGCGAGGTCCGCGCCGAGATCGAGCAGGACCCCTTCGTACGGTCGGTGATGGCCACCTTCCCGGGCGCCGAGATCGTCTCCATCCGCAACACCCCGATCCCCGAGGTCTCGCCGATCACCGACGCGCCGGAAGAGGACGAGGACTAGGTCTATTCTCCGCTCATCCCGGCCTTCGCCGGGGCGAGCGACACTTGAGGGCGTGAGGTAGCGATGAAGGACTTGGGCGGCCTGATGAAACAGGCCCAGGCGATGCAGCAGAAACTGGCCGACGCCCAGGCGCGGCTGGCGGAAACCGTGGTCGAGGGAACCTCCGGCGGCGGCATGGTCAAGATCGTGCTCAAGGGCACGGGCGAGCTCTCGCGGGTCGACATGGACGAAAGCCTGATGGTCCCCGGCGAGGCCGACGTGCTGTCGGACCTGATCGTGGCCGCCCACGCCGACGCGAAGCGCAAGCTGGACCAGACCCAGGCCGACCTGATGCGGGAAGCGGCCGGGCCGCTGGCGGGCATGGGCATTCCCGGGCTGAAGTTCTGATGCCCCATCCGCTCCTGGCCGCCGCGGCCCGCTGACCGTGGCCGCTTCCGCCGGACCCGAGATCGAGCGGCTGATCGCTCTGCTGTCGAAGCTGCCCGGCCTGGGGCCGCGTTCGGCCCGCCGTGCGACCCTGGCCCTGCTCAAGCGCCGCGACCAGCTGCTGACGCCGCTGTCCGAGGCCCTGGCGGCGGCGGCGGCGCGGGTGAAGACCTGCTCGGTCTGCGGCTCCCTGGACACCCAGGACCCCTGCGCGGTCTGTTCCGACGCCAGCCGCGACGCCTCGCTGATCTGCGTCGTGGAAGAAGTGGGTTCGGTCTGGGCCATGGAGCGGGCCAGCGCCTTCCGCGGCCGCTACCACGTGCTGGGCGGCCTGCTGTCGGCCCTGGACGGCGTGGGGCCCGACGCCCTGCACATCGGCGAGCTGGTGACCCGCGCCTCGGATCCCGGCGTGCGCGAGGTGATCCTGGCCCTGCCGGCCACGGTCGACGGCCAGACCACCGCCCACTACCTCGCCGAAAGCCTGGCCAGGGCCGGCGTCTCGGTGACCATGCTGGCCCGCGGGGTGCCCGTGGGCGGCGAACTGGACTGGCTCGACGACGGCACCATCGCCCAGGCCATGCGGGCGCGGCGTCCGGCCTGAGCGTCCTGCCTCGCCATGAACCGGAGGGAGGGGATGCGTTCGCCTCCGACTCCGGCTAAAGAACGCATCATGAACTTCGATCCTGTCCTGCTCGTCGCCCTCATCGGGCTGATGGCCGCCGTCATCGGCTTCGCCTGGGCGCTGATGGAGCGGGGTCGGGCCAATCGGGCCGAGGCGCGGGCCTGGGACCTGCAGGACGCCGCCGCCCGGGTGCGGGTGATCGAGGAGATGGGCGCCAAGAACGCCGCCCTGCTGCAGGGCGAGGCCGCCAACGCCATCGCCGAGCAGGTGCTCAAGCGCGCCGACGAGACCTTCCACAACCGCGAACAGCTGGCCCAGGCCCGGCTCGAGGCCCAGCTCAAGCCGGTGGCCGAGACCCTGGCCAGGTTCCAGGAACAGGTGGTCGCGGTGGAGAAGACCCGCGCCGAGGAATCCGGCGGCCTCAAGCAGCAGATCGCCGCCCTGATGGCCGCCTCCACCGCCACCCAGGACGAGGCCCGCAAGCTTTCGGCGGCGCTGCGCCGGGGCGCCGGCGTCCAGGGCCGCTGGGGCGAGCAGACCCTGAGGAACGTGCTGGAGGCCGCCGGCCTCTCCAAGCACTACGACTTCACCGAGCAGACCTCCACCGACACCGAGGAGGGCCGCCGCCGCCCGGACGTCACCGTGCGCCTGCCCGGCGGGGCGGTGTTCGTGATCGACGCCAAGTGTTCGCTGAACGCCTTCCTCGACGCCCAGGACGCCGTGGACGAGGTCGCGCGCGAGGCCTCCTACATGCGCCATACCCAGAGCGTGCGGGCCCACGTGCAGGGCCTGTCGGCCAAGGCCTACTGGGACCAGTTCGCCGCCTCGCCCGACTTCGTGGCCATGTTCATCCCCGGCGACAGCTTCCTGGCCGCGGCATTGGAACGCGCGCCCGAACTGATGACCGAGGCCATGGACCGCCGGGTGCTGGTGGTGACGCCGACCACCCTGTTCGCCCTGTGCAAGGCCGTGGTCTACGGCTGGCGCGTCGAGGAGCAGGCGGCCAACGCCCAGGAGATCGGCAAGCTGGGACGGGAGCTCTATAAGCGCCTGTCGGTGATGGGCGGCCACGCGGCCTCGGTGGGCAAGGCGCTGGAACAGGCGGTGGGCAAGTACAACCAGTTCGTGGGCTCCCTCGAGACCCAGGTCATGACCCAGGCCCGCCGGTTCGAGGACCTCAAGGTCGACCACGAGGGCAAGGAGCTGCCCGAGCTCGGCCCCGTCGAGACCGCCGTCCGCCCGCTCGCCAAACTGGCGAACGAGGAGGACCAGGCGCCCCAGGGACCCGTCCCCGCCTTGACGGGTTTGGGACGCTCACCTACCTCCTAGGCGTCATGGCTCTCCGCGAAATCCTCGTCGTTCCCGACCCCGTCCTGAAGCAGGTCTCCGCTCCCGTCGAGACGGTTGACGACGATCTGCGCGCGTTGATGGACGACATGCTGGAGACCATGTACGCCGCGCCCGGCATCGGCCTGGCGGCGATCCAGGTGGGCGTGGCCAGGCAGGTCATCGTCATGGACCTGGCCCAGAAGGACGAGCCGCCCGCGCCGCGCTACTTCGTGAATCCGCAGATTCTCTGGTCGTCCGACGAGACCGCGCCCTACGAGGAAGGCTGCCTCTCGGTCCCCGACATCTACGACGAGGTCGAGCGTCCGGCCAAGGTGAAGCTGAAGTACCTCGACTATCACGGCAAGGAAGTGGTCGAGGAGGCCGAGGGCCTCTTCGCCGTCTGCATCCAGCACGAGATGGACCACCTCAAGGGCGTCCTTTTCATCGACTATCTGTCGCGCCTGAAACGCGACCGCGCCGTCGCCAAGGTGAAGAAGCAGGCCAAGGCCGCCTAGCGGCCGGGCTCGCGCAGCGTCACGCTCCGCCCAGGGCCGGCGCGCCGGGAATCGCATGTTCCGGACAGTCGCAACGGGGACGAGCCCGGGGGAAACGGAGTCCCCTCAGCTCGTCCCAACCGGGCCCCCACCCAGTCCCAGGCCGGGCGACGCCTGCGCATCGCTACTCCTGGTCGTCGCCGTCGAGGACCCTTTCGGGTCCGCGAACCGAGCACCGCGTTAGCATTGAAAAACGACGCGGACAGATGGCCATTTCTGGTACGGATAACCAAACAACCTTAACGTCGTAAGGGCGACTACGACGCCGACGGGCTCAGCAGGTGCAGGGATTGAGTGAAGCTGTCGACCAACGCCGCGGCGTAGACGCCAGCCAGGCCAGCGAAGGCTTCTCCGAAGCCCGCGTCCAGGCCATGCGCGCCGATCCGCGTCTTGGAGACGCCATCCGTCATTCGGTCCTGACCTCGCTGTCCTACTATGACGAGGCGCCGGTCATGCATCGGAACCTCAAGGACGTCGGACGTTTCGTCCTGGGCGTGGTGGCGCTCTATCTCGACGCCACCGGCGGCCTGACCCATCGCCGCCTGCGGGAGATGTCGGGCCAGACCGGCCTGATCTCCACCGGCGCCGCGACCGCCCTCCTGGTCCGGCTGAGGCTGATCGGATACGTCTGCGCCGCGGAGGTCATGCCCAGCGGCGCCACCCGGCTCTACCGGCCGACCCCGGCGATGACCGCGGCGTTCCGCGAGCGGCTCCGCATCGAGCTCACCGCGTCGGCCATGCTCGATCCCCGGATCCAGCCCCTGCTCGACCGGCTGCGCGAGCCCGAGGTGTTCCCCACCCTGATGACGACCGTCGGCGCCGACGCGGTCAACGCCGCCCGCAATCCGCGCCCCGACGCCGCCGCCATCGACCGGCTCTCATTGCGCACCGCCGGCATGCTGATCATGTTCCAGCTGCTGGCCGACGCCGACGACGGCGGGGCCTTTCCCCCGGTCGGAGGCGAGGTCGAGGTGTCGATCTCCGGTCTCGCCCGGCGCTTCGAGGTGTCCCGCAGCCACGTGCTCTCGGTCCTTCGGGAGGCCGAGGCGCTGAGCCTGATCAGCCGGGTCGACGAAGGTCTGTGGCGCATCGAGCCGGCCCTGTCCGAGGTGTTCAAGACCTTCTACGCGGTGCTCTACATGGGCGTGATCAAGGCCGCCCGCGCGGCCCAGGCGGCCCTGGCCACCGGGCGTAGGCGGCGGTGAGCGCCACCGCCGCCGGACGGTAAGGCTTTCGCACGGTTCCTTATTCCGCCCCCGCCCGCTAAACCCCGCCCATGCGCCTCGCCTTCCTGGGAACTCCCGACTTCGCCGCCACCTGCCTCGCCGCCCTGGTGGAGGCGGGCCATGAGGTCGCGGCGGTCTATTCCCAGCCGCCCGCGCCGCGGGGCCGCGGCCAGGCCCTGAAGCCCTCGGCCGCCCACGCCTACGCCGAGACCCGCGGACTCCCCGTCCGCACGCCGGTCTCCATGCGCGATCCCGCCGAGATCGAGGCCTTTCGCGCCCTGGCGCTGGACGCCGCCGTGGTGGTGGCCTTCGGCCAGATCCTGCCGCGCGAGGTGCTGGAGGCGCCGCGGCTGGGCGCCTTCAACCTGCACGCCTCCCTGCTGCCCCGCTGGCGCGGCGCCGCGCCCATCCAGCGGGCGATCATGGCCGGAGACAAGGTCACCGGCGTCCAGGTCATGCGCATGACCGAAGGCCTCGACGAGGGGCCGGTGCTGGCCTCGGAGACCCTGCGCATCGACGCCCTGGAGACGGCCGGGACCCTGCACGACCGCCTGGCCGCCGCCGGCGCCGATCTGCTGGTGCGGACCATGGCCGCCGTCGAGCGCGGCGAGGCGACCGAGACCCCTCAGTCGGACGAGGGCGCCACCTACGCGAAGAAGATCCGTCCCAAGGAAGCCCGGCTGGCCTGGACCCGGCCGGCGGTCGAGCTCGACCGCAAGATCCGCGGGCTGTCGCCGTTTCCCGGCGCCTGGTTCGAGGTCCCCGGCGACAAGGGTCCGGTGCGGGTGAAGGCGCTGCTCTCCCGCCTCGAGGACGCCCGGGGCGAGCCCGGCGTGACCCTGGACGAGCGCCTGCTGGTCGGCTGCGGCGAGGGCGCCGTGCGCCTGCTCCGCGTCCAGCGCGAGGGCCGGGGACCGCAGGACGCCGAGGTGTTCCTGCGCGGCTTCCCGGTCCCGGCCGGAACCCGGTTCGGCTGATGCCCCGCTATCGCCTGACGATCGAGTACGACGGACGTCCCTACAAGGGGTTCCAGGCCCAGGCCGACCTGCCGTCCGTGCAGGAGGCGGTGGAGCGGGCCGTGAAGGCCTTCTGCGGCCAGGACCTGCGCCTGCAGGCGGCGGGCCGCACCGACACCGGCGTCCACGCCACCGGCCAGGTGATCCACCTGGACCTGGAGAAGGACTGGCCGGCGGCCACCGTGCGCAACGCCCTCAACGCCCATCTGATCGACGAGGCCGTGGTGGTCCTCGACGCCGAGGTGGCCGTGGGCGACTGGCACGCGCGGTTCTCGGCCACCGAGCGGCGCTACCTCTACCGCATCCTCAACCGCTGGGCGCCGCCCGCCCTCGACCGGGGCCGGGTCTGGCACGTCAAGAAGCCGCTGGACGCCGACGCCATGCACGCGGCCGCCCAGGCCCTGGTCGGCCACCACGACTTCACCACCTTCCGCGACCTGCAGTGCCAGGCGAAGTCGCCGGTGAAGACCCTGGACCTCGTGCGGGTCAGCCGGGCCGGGGAGGAGGTGCATCTGGAATTCGCCTCGCGCTCCTTCCTGCACCGCCAGGTCCGTTCGATGACCGGCACCCTGGCCGAGGTGGGGATCGGGCGCTGGACCGCCGCCGACGTGAAGGCCGCCCTCCACGCCCGCGACCGCACGGCCTGCGGACCGGTGGCCCCGGCGGAGGGTCTCTACCTCACCGGCGTGCGCTACTGACGCCGCCCGGTCAGTGGGCGGTGTAGCCGCCGTCGATCACCAGCTCGGACCCGGTCACGAACTTCGATTCGTCGCAGGCCAGGTAGACCACGCCCCAGGCGATGTCGTCGGGCTCGCCGATGTGTCCCAGGGGGTGCAGGGCCGCCACGGCCGCACGGCCCTCGGCGAGGTCGCCCGCCGCGGCCAGGTGGTGCTCCACCATCGGCGTCCAGATGAAGCCCGGATGGATCGAGTTCACCCGGATCTTGTCGGGGGCGTAGATCATGGCGTCGGTCTTCGACATCAGCCGCACGGCGCCCTTGGAGGCGTGATAGGGCGGCGCGTCGGGCGCCCCCACGAGGCCGTAGATCGAGGACAGGTTGATGATGCTGCCGCCCCCGGCCTTGCGAAGGTGGGGGATGGCGTGCTTCACGCCGAAGAACACGCCCTTGACGTTGATCGCCTGGACCCAGTCCCACTCGGCCTCCGTGACCTCGTGGGTGGGCTTGTTGACCCCGGAGACCCCGGCGTTGTTCACCAGCACGTCCAGCCGACCGAAGTGGGCCGCGACCTCGTCGAAGACGCGGGCGATCTCGGCCTCGGAGGTCACGTCGCAGCGCCAGTAGCGGGCGGTCAGGCCCCGTCCGGTCAGCTCGGCGGCGAGGGCCTGGCCCTCGGCGTCCAGGACGTCCAGGACCGCGACCCGTGCGCCTTCCTCGGCCATCCGGATGACGGTCGCGCGGCCCAGGCCCAGCGATCCGCCGGTGACGATGGCCACCTTGTCCTTGAGACGATCCATAGCTCCGCTTCCTTCCGCCCAGCCGGCCCTTGGGGCCGCGTTCCGGCGGCCAGGATGCCCGCCCGCGACCGGCTGTCCTTGAACTGGATCAATCTCTCCTGGCCGGCCGGGTCAGTCGGCGGCGGCGAAGGTCGCGAAATACCGGGCGATCAGCCGCTCGTAGACCGCCTGCAGCTTGCGGATCTCCTCCACCGGGGCCCGCTCGTCGACGGCGTGCATGGTCTTGCCCACCAGGCCCAGCTCCACCACGGGGCACAGGTCGCGGATGAAGCGGGCGTCGGAGGTGCCGCCGGTGGTGGACAGCTCCGGCGGAGCGCCGGCCACGTCGGCCACCGCCTGGGAGATGATCTCGGTGAACGGCCCGGGCTCGGTCAGGAAGGCCTCGCCGCTGATCGACGGCTTGACGATGACATTGCCCTGGAAGCCTTCGCCGGCCGCCCGCGCCTCCTCGGCGATCCAGTCGGCCAGGGCCTGGCCGCGATGGTTGGGATTGAACCGGATGTTCAGCCGCGCCCGGGCGACGGCGGGGATCAGGTTGGTGGTCGGGTTGCCCACGTCCACCGTGGTGACCTCCAGGTTCGACGGCTGGAAGCCCAGATAGCCCTGGTCCAGCTCCTTGTCCTGCAGCCTGGCCAGCAGCGCCACCAGCACCGGGATCGGGTTGGCCGCGCGGTGCGGATAGGCCACGTGGCCCTGCACGCCCTCGACGGCCAGCTCCACATTGATCGAGCCGCGGCGGCCGATCTTGACCATGTCGCCGAAGGTCTCCGAGCTGGTGGGCTCGCCGACGATGCAGTGGTCGATGACCTCGCCCTGGGCCTTAAGGGCGTCGACGACCATCCTGGTGCCGTGGGTGGCCACGCCCTCCTCGTCGCCGGTGATCAGGAAGGACAACGAGCCCTTCACCTCGCCCGCCGCGATCGCCTTGCCGGCGGCGGCGGCGAAGGCGGCGATGGCGCTCTTCATGTCGGCGGCGCCGCGGCCGATCACCACGCCGTCGACGATCTCGGCGGCGAAGGCTTCCTGGCTCCAGGCGGCCGCGTCGCCCACCGGCACCACGTCGGTGTGGCCGGCGAAGCAGAGGTTGGGCCGCGCGGTCCCCCAGCGCGCATAGAGGTTCTCGATCTCGCCGAACCGCATCCGGCGACAGGCGAAGCCCAGGCCTTCCAGGGTTTGCTGGACGAGGTCCATCGCGCCGGCGTCCGCGGGGGTGACCGAGGGCCGGCGGATCAGCTCCTGGGTCAGCTTGACTGGGTCAATCAATCTTGTCCTCGCGGCCGGGAGTCCTAAGTGAGGCTTCTCCCTAGACCGGAACCGCGCCATGCCCAAGATCGACATCGAATCCGCCCCGACCAAGCACGGCACGGGCTACCCGCCGCCCTACGACGCGCCGTGCCGGGACCGCAGGCGCTGGAGGCTGGGCGACGCGGCGGGCCTGACCCAGTTCGGCGTCAACCTGCAGCGGCTCGCGCCGGGCGTCTGGTCCAGCCAGAGGCATTGGCATTCGGCGGAAGACGAGTTCGTCTATGTGCTGGAAGGCGAGGTGGTGCTGGTCACCGACGAGGGCGAGCAGGTGATGCGCGCCGGCGACTGCGCGGGCTTCCCGGCCGGCGAGCCGAACGGCCACCACCTGCAGAACCGTTCCGACCGCGAGGCCGTGCTGCTGGAGGTCGGCTCGCGGCGGCCGCAGGAGGACGCCGGCGGCTATCCCGACATCGACATGGCGCTCGCGGCGGGCTCGGACACCTTCACCCACAAGGACGGGACGCCCTATCCGTCGAAGTCGATCAGCCGCTAGTCGCGCAGCAGTTCGTTGATGCTGGTCTTCGAACGGGTCCGCGCGTCGACGGTCTTCATGATCACCGCGCAGTAGGTGGACGGCATGCCCTCGTGCGGGCTCGGGCGCGAACCGGACATGATCACCGAGTAGGGCGGCACCTCGCCGGTGATGGTCTCGCCGGTGCGGCGGTCGACGATCGGCGTGGTGGAGGTCAGGTAGACCCCCATGGACAGCACGCTGCCCTCGCGCACGATCACGCCCTCGGCCACTTCCGAGCGGGCGCCGATGAAGCAGTTGTCCTCGATGATCGTCGGGTTGGCCTGCAGGGGCTCCAGCACCCCGCCGATGCCCGCTCCGCCGGACAGGTGCACGTTCTTGCCGATCTGGGCGCAGGAGCCGACCGTGGCCCAGGTGTCCACCATCGTGCCTTCGTCCACATAGGCGCCGATGTTGACGAACGACGGCGTCAGCACCACGCCCCTGGCCAGGAAGGCGCCGCGGCGGACCACGCATCCGGGCACGGCGCGAAAGCCCGCGGCCTCGAACCGCGCCGCGTCCCAGCCGCTGAACTTGGACGGCACCTTGTCCCAGTAGGGGCCGGGAGCCGGGGCGTCGACGAACTGGTTGGGGTTCAGGCGGAAGGACAGCAGGATGGCCTGCTTGGCCCACTGATGGGTGGTCCATACCCCGTCGTCGCCGCGGGTGGCGACGCGCAGGGTTCCGGCGTCCAGGCGGTTCAGGGTCTCGTCCACGGCGTCGCGGATCGCGCCCCTGGTCCCGGTGTTGACCGCGTCGCGGTCTTCCCAGGCGGCTTCGATCACGGACTTCAGGTCGTCGGACATCAGGTGGCTTCCTTCAGGCGCGCATGGTTCAGGAACGGCGCGAGCTTGTGGGTCTTGTGGTCGACGAAGGGCGCCTCCGAACCCCGGGCGCGGGGGCCGACCAGCACGGTGGTCATGCCCAGGTCCTTGGCGGGCTTCAGGTTGCGCTCGCTGTCCTCGAAGAAGGCGGTGGCTACGGGATCGAGTCCATGGGCGTCGATCATCCGCTGGAAGCCCAGCGGGTCGGGCTTGGGGGCGAAGCCGAACGAGTGGATGTGGAACACCTGGTCGAACAGGTGGGTCAGGCCCATGTGGGACAGCACCCGCTCGGCGTGCCGGTCGTCGGCGTTGGTGAAGATGAACCGCCGCCCCGGCAGCTTGGCGAGCGCCACCAGCAGCTCCGGGTCCTGGGCCAGGACCTCCAGCGACAGGTCGTGGAACAGGGCGTGGAAATCGGCGGGATCCACCCCGTGGTGGAGCATCAGGCCCCCGAGGGTGAGGCCGTGCTCGGCCAGGTATTTCTTCTGCAGCGCATAGGCCTCGTCGCGCGGCAGGTCGGTGACCTTCATCACGAATTCGGTCATCCGGCCCTCGACCTGGCTCATGAAGCCGGACTCCTCAGGGTAGAGGGTGTTGTCCAGGTCGAAGAGCCAGGTGTCGATATGTCGGAGGTCGGGGCTCATCGCGTGATGAGGGTTCCCGAGCCGTGCTCGGTGAACAACTCCACGAGCATGGCGTGGGCCCGGCGCCCGTCCAGGATGACCACCGCTTCCACGCCGGCCTCGACGGCGGCGATGGCGGTCTCCAGCTTCGGGATCATGCCGCCCGAGGCCACGCCCGAGGCGATGGCCGCGCGGGCGTCGGCCACGCTCAGTTCACGGATCAGCTCGCCGTCGGCGCCCAGCACCCCGGCCACGTCGGTCAGCAGCAGCATGCGCTTGGCCTTCAGGGCTCCGGCCAGGGCGCCGGCCACCGTGTCGGCGTTGATGTTGTAGGTCTGGCCGTCCGCCGACACGCCGATGGGCGCGATCACCGGGATGTAGTCGTGGTCGGCGGAGATCAGCCCCTCGATCAGCTGCGGGTCGATCTTGGTGGGCTCGCCCACGAAGCCGAGATCCACCGCCTGTTCGATCTGGCTGTCCGGGTCCTTCTTGGTGCGGGTCGCCTTTTCCACGGTGATCAGCCGCGCGTCCTTGCCCGACAGGCCCACGCCGCGCACGTCGGCCTCGGCCCCGGCCAGGGTGATCCAGTTGGCGATCTCCTTGTTGATGGCGCCCGACAGCACCATCTCGGCGACTTCCATGGTGGCCTCGTCGGTGACCCGCAGGCCATCGACGAAGGTCGACTTGACGCCGGCCTTGTCCAGCATCCGCGAGATCTGCGGCCCGCCGCCGTGCACCACGACCGGGTGCAGGCCCAGGAGCTTCAGCAGCACGGCGTCGGCCGCGAACAGCTTGGCGGTCTCCTCCTGGCCCATGGCGTGGCCGCCGTATTTGATGACCACGGTCTCGCGGTCGTATTGCTGGATATAGGGCAGCGCCTCGGCCAGGGTCCTGGCTGTCGCCCAGCCCTGTTCCGCGGAACGGGCCTCCCGGTCTGACGTCTCGCTCAAGATACGGCCTCCGCGCGTTCGGAGCGCTCCGATAGCGGACCCGGGCCCCCCTGTCACCTTACCGGCGGCGTTCGGCGCTCGACGGGCCTCGTCGTCGTGCTAGCTTCGCCGTTCGCTTCCAGTCCTGAGGAACCATATGCGACCGCATGCCCTTCTCGCCGCCGTCTCGATCATCGTCCTGTCGGCCTGCGCCGCCCAGGCCAGGACCGTGGCGGTCACCGCCGACAGGCTGGTCGACGTGGCCACCGGCAAGGAGGCGGACAAGCCGCTGGTGATCATCGTCGACGGGCGGATCACCAGGGTCGGCAAGCAGGGCGATGCGGTCCCCTCCGATGCGGTGAAGGTCGACCTGCCGGGCGTGACCCTGCTGCCCGGCCTGATCGACATGCACACCCACATCACCTCCTCGCCCCTCTATGGGGGCTACAACTCGCTGCTGTTCACCGACAGCTTCTGGCCGGTGATCTCCACCGCCCACGCCAAGGCGACCCTGGAGGCGGGCTTCACCACCATCCGCAACGTCGGCTCCGAGAACTATGACGACGTGGGCCTGCGCCAGGCGATCGACGCCGGCTTCGTGGAGGGGCCGCGGATCGTGACCGCCACCTACGCCATCGGCTCCACGGGCGGCCACTGTGACTCGACCTTCTTCCCGCCCTCGAGGAAGCAGAAGGAGCCGTCGGTCATCGACAGCCCCGACGAGGGCCGCAAGATGGTCCGCGAACTGCACAAGTACGGCGCCCAGGTGATCAAGATCTGCGCCACCGGCGGGGTGTTCAGCCACGGCGACACCCCCGGCGCGCAGCAGCTCACCCTCGAGGAGATGAAGGCCATCGTCGACGAGGCCCACGCCGCCGACATGAAGGTGGCCGCCCACGCCCACGGCGCATCGGGCATCAAGGCCGCGATCCTGGCCGGGGTCGACACCATCGAGCACGTCAGCCTGGTGGACGACGAGGGGATCAAGCTGGCCCTGCAGAAGGGCGCCTATTTCGGCATGGATATCTACAACACCGATTACACCCAGGCCGAGGGCAAGAAGAACGGCGTGCTGGAGGAGAACCTCCAGAAGGACCGCGATATCGGCCTGATCCAGCGGCAGAACTACCAGAAGGCCCTGAAGGCCGGGGTGAAGATGATCTTCTCCACCGACGCCGGGATCTATCCGCACGGCGACAACGCCAGGCAGCTGGTCACCATGACCCAGTGGGGCGCCACCCCGCTTCAGGCCCTGCAGTCGGCCACCCTCACCGCCGCCGAGGCGCTGGGACAGGCCAAGGACGTGGGCCAGGTCAAGGTCGGCGCCTATGGCGACATGGTGGGCGTCGCCGGCGACCCGCTGAAGGACATCGCGCTGCTGCTGCACCCGGTGTTCGTGATGAAGGGCGGCGAGGCGGTGAAGCGGCCGTGAAGTCCAGTCCCTTACGGCCGTTCCTGTTCTACCCGGCCGTCGCGCTGTGCCTGTGGCCGGCCCTGGTGAACGCCTCGCAGGTGGTCAGCTATGTGCAGCTGTCCGCCGGGCTGCACCTTCTGCTGCGTCTGCCGCCGGCCACGGTTGCGGTGGCGGCGCTGCAGGCGGGGCTGACCTTCTGGGCGATCGCGGCGGCGGTGCTGCTGTTCCGCAAGCGGCAGGACAGCTACGCCTGGCTGGTGGTGCTGCTGGCCCTGGCGCCCATGCTGTCGCGGCTGACGTCGCGATACATCTAGCCGCCAGGGACCGGCGGCGCGGCCCTAGATCGAGCGGGCCACGACCTCCTTCATGATCTCCGAGGTTCCCCCGTAGATCCGCTGGACCCGCGCGTCGCGCCACAGGCGGGCGATGGGGTACTCGTTCATGTAGCCCGCGCCGCCGTGCAGCTGCAGGGCGGCGTCGCAGACTTCCCATTGCAGCTCGGTGTGGAACAGCTTGGCGGCGGAGGCTTCGGCGGCGGTCAGCTCGCCCTTCAGGTGGCGGGCCAGGCACCAGTCCGCGTGCGCCCAGCCGGCCTGCAGCTTGGCCTTCAGCGTGCCCAGGGTGAAGCGGGTGTTCTGGAAGTCGAACACCGTCTGCTTGAACGCCTTGCGCTCCTTGGTGAACTTCACCGCTTCGTCGAAGGCCCGCTGCGCGCCGGCCTGGGCGGAGATGGCGATCTGCAGGCGCTCCTGCGGCAGCTGGTTCATCAGATAGGCGAAGCCGCGGTTCTCCTCGCCCAGGCAGTTGGTGACCGGCACCCGCACGTCCTCGAAGAACAGCTCGGAGGTGTCGGACGAGTTCTGGCCGATCTTGTCGAGGTTGCGTCCGCGCTTGAAGCCGTCCCGGTCGGCCTCCACCAGCACCAGCGAGATGCCCTTGGAGCCCTTGTCCGGATCGGTCTTGGCGACCACCACGATCAGGTCGGCGTTCTGGCCGTTGGTGATGTAGGTCTTGGAGCCTGAGACCACATAGTGGTTGCCGTCCCGTTTGGCGGTGGTGCGCACGCCCTGCAGGTCGGATCCGGCGCCCGGCTCGGTCATGGCGATGGCGGTGATGACCTCGCCCGACACCATGCCCGGCAGCCAGCGGCGCTTCTGCTCGTCCGAGCCGTAATTGATGATGTAGTCGACCACGATGTCGGACTGCAGGGTGATGCCGGCGCTGGAGCCCGCATAGGACAGCTCCTCGCCGATCACCGCGTTGTAGCGGTAGTCCAGGCCCAGGCCGCCGTACTCCGCCGGAACCTGCGGGCACAGCAGGCCGGCCTCGCCGCAGGCCAGCCAGAAGCCGCGGTCGATGATGCCCTCTTCCTCCCAGCGGTCGAGGTTGGGGATCAGGTGCTGGGCGAAGAACTTCCGCACCTGGTCGCGGAACATGTCGAGGTCGGCGTCATAGACTGCGCGGTTGACGGTCTCGAGCATGGTGCGGGGTCCTTGAGCTGGGGTTCGCCCGCGATCTAGCCCGCTCACCCAACGTCAGGCCAGACCCCTAGGGCGCGACCTCGCAGGCGGCCATGATCTCGGCCCGCAGCTCGGGCAGGCCCGCGCCCTTCTCGGACGAGGTGGCGATCACCCGCGGGAACGCGGCCGGCCGCTTGGCGATGGCGGCTTCGGTGCGGAGCCTCACCGCCTCGACCTCGGCGGGTTTCATCTTGTCGGCCTTGGTCAGCACGATCTGGTAGGAGACGGCGGCCTTGTCGAAGGCGTCCATCGGCTCCTTGTCGACCTCCTTGAGCCCATGCCGCGCGTCGATCAGCAGATAGGCGCGCTTCAGGTTGGGCCGGCCGCGAAGATAGTCGCGGCCCAGGCTCTGGAACTGCTTGACCGTGCCCTTGGAGGCCTTGGCCCAGCCGTAGCCCGGCAGGTCGACCAGCCGCAGCTTGTCGTCGAGGACGAAGAAGTTGACCTCGCGCGTCCGCCCCGGCTCGTTGGAGGCCCGCGCCAGCTTCTTCATGCCCACCAGGGCGTTGATCAGCGAGGACTTGCCCACGTTGGAGCGGCCGGCGAAGGCCACTTCCGGCAGGTCCGGGCTGGGCAGGCCGTCGATCGCCACCGCGCCCATCATGAAGCTGGCTTCGCGGGCGAACAGCAGCCGCGCGGCCTCGAGCTCGTCTTCGCTGAACAGGGGGTCGCTCACCCGGGGACCTGATAGGTCTTGCCGGTCAGCCGGGCCAGGATCTTGTCCACCGGGTTCTCCACCTTGAACCGGCGCATGATCACGTACTGCTGCAGGATCGTGAGCAGGTTGGACCACGTGTAGTAGATCAGCAGGCCCACGGCCAACTGGCTCAGCACGAAGGTGAAGATCACCGGCATCAGCTGCATGATCCGCTGCTGGGTCGGGTCGGGGGCCGGCGGGCTCATGGCCATGGTCAGCCACTGGAACAGCCCGTAGAGCAGCGGCCAGATGCCGATGTGCAGCGAGGTGGACAGGATGCCGCCGATCAGCGGCGCCGTGGACGGGTCCCAGGGGATCAGGCCGAACAGGTTGAAGATCGTCGTCGGGTCGCGGGCGGACAGGTCCTGCACCCAGCCGAAGAACGGCGCATGCCGCATCTCGATGGACACCGACAGCACCTTGAACAGCGCCAGGAAGACCGGGATCGTCGCCAGCATGGGCAGGCAGCCCAGCAGCGGGTTGATCTTCTCCCGCGCATAGAGCGCCATCAGCTCCTGCTGCTGCTTGGCCGGATCCTCTTTGTACTTGCCGCGCAGGGCCTCCACGTCCGGCTGGATCTTCTTCATTTTCGTCATGGATTCGAAGCTGAGATTGGCCGGGTAGAAGAAGATCAGCTTCACCAGGACGGTCAGGGCCAGGATGGCCAGGCCGAAGTTGCCGACCAGGCCGTAGAACTGCTCCAGCGTCCAGAAGATCGGCTTGGTGAAGAAATAGAGCCGGCCCCAGTCCACGGCGTCGACGAAGCGCGGGATGCCCAAATTGGTCTCATAGGCCTTCAGGGCCGGGACGGTCTTGGCGCCGGCGAACATGCGGCTGGTGTGGGTGAGTTGCTGGCCGGGGGCCACCACCTTGGGCTGGCCGACGAAATTGGCCTCGTAGACGTCCACCCCGGCCGACGGGGTCACGCGGAAGGCGGCGTGCACGTTCTCGGCCTGATCGGGGATGATCGCGGCCAGCCAGTACTTGTCGGTGATGCCGAGCCAGCCGCCCTTGGCGCTGAAGTCCTTTTCGCCGGCCTTCTTCAGGTCCTTGTACTTCACCATCTGGATCACGCGGTCCATCACGCCCACCGCGCCCTCGTGGGCGTTGGAGGCCTCGGACTTCGGCGCGCCCTGGCGCTGGACCGAGGCGTAGGGCGCCGCGGTGATCGACCCGCCGGTGCCGTTGGCGATGGTGTCGGTGACGGTGAACATGAACTTGTCGTCCACCTCGATCCGCCGGGTGAAGTTCAGGCCCTGTCCGTTGGAATAGGTCAGCACCAGCGGACGGCCGGGGGCCAGCCGGTCCCCCTGGGCCAGGGTCCAGAGAGTGTCGGGCGTGGGCAGGCCGGGCAGGTTGGCGGCGGTCCATCCGAACTCCGCGAACCAGGCGTGCTCGGCGCCTTCGGGGCGCAGCAGCTCCACGGCCGGCGACTTGGGATCGACCGTCTGGCGATAGCCCTTCAGGAACAGGTCGTCGATCCGCGCGCCCTTCAGCGCCACGGAGCCCGTCAGGGCGGGGGTGTCGATCGCCGCGCGCGGGCTGGCGGCGGCGGCCTGCTGGCGGGTCATATAGGTCGGCTTGGCGGCGACGCCGGGAACCGCGCCCTTCGGCAGGGCCTGCGCCTCGGCGGTTTCACGGGCCTTCAGCGCGGCCTCGCGCTGCTTCTGCTGCGGGGCCATCACCAGGAACTGGTAGGCGAACAGCAGCACGATCGCGCAAGCCGCGAAGATGAGAGTGTTGCGGTTGGAATTGTCGGGCATGCGGCGCGCGCTCAAACAAAGGGGGAAGGGGCGCGAACTTGCGCGCGGGAAGGGCTTTCGCTGTCGGCCGCGAGGCTTATCAGCGCGCTTTTCACATCGTCAAGCAAACGGTCCCACGCCCGGGTGGGCGCGCCGCCGCGGGCGATGAGCACATAGTCGTGTCCGGGCTTGGCGAGCACCGGGATCAGCCGCCGGGCGGCCTCGCGCATCCGGCGCTTGGCGCGGTTGCGGATCACCGATCCGCCGACCTTGCGGGTGGCCGTGAAGCCGACGCGGACCAGCGGCTGGTCGTCGGCCCGGTCGCGGGCCTGCAGCACCACCGCGCCGCGGGCGCAGGAGGGCGCTTTCGCGGCCGCGAGGAAGTCGGGCCGGTTTTTCAATCGGGCGATGGGAAAGGTGGGCTCCGTCATGCGGACGCCCCGATCAGCCTGAGCTTAGGCGGTCAGGCGCTTACGGCCCTTGGCGCGCCGACGGGCGATCACCTTCTGGCCGTTCTTGGTGGCCATACGCGAGCGCCAGCCGTGCCGGCGCGCGCGCACGAGACGGGAGGGTTGAAATGTGCGCTTCACGGGAATGGCTCCGGGGTCGAAATCGAGCCGCGGTGGATAGGGGAAAGGCCCAGGCCTGTCAACCACCTAGGCCA
>DASUIJ010000077.1:0-5327 GCA_036279815.1 Phenylobacterium sp.
CGCGCCCCGACGACGGGCTGGAGCTGGTGGACTGCATGATCTCCAACGCCGTGCGCTGCGCGCCGCCCGGAAACAAGCCCGAGACCTCCGAGGAGGCGACCTGCCGGCCGTTCCTGGCCGCCAGGCTGGCCGCCCTGCCCCGCCTGAAGGTCATCGTCACCCTGGGCGACGTGGCCCGGCGCAATGTGCTCAGGGCCATAGGACTGAAGGCCTCGGCCGGCGTCCCGGGGCACGGGACCGAATTCCAGGCCGGGCCCTATGTGATCCTGAACAGCTACCATTGCTCCCGGCTCAACACGAACACGGGCCGGCTGACGGGAGAGATGTTCGAGGCGGTGTTTCGAAGGGCGCGGACGCTGATCGACGGCTAGGAGGCCGGTCGGCTCCAGTAGAAATAGCGCCAGGCCTGCTGGAATCCCGCGCGCCGGTAGAGCGCCCGCGCCGGAGCGTTCTTCTCCTCGACCTGCAGGAAGGCGCGCGCGACGCCCCGCCTCTCGGCCTCGTCCGCGAGCCCCGCCAGGACGCGGGCGGCCAGGCCCTCTCCGCGCCGGCTGAGGTCGGTGCGCATGCCGTGGAAACTGACCCAGCCCTGGCCGTAGGCGCCGCAGCCCACGGCGACGGTGCGGCCCCCGTCGCGGACCGAGCCGAAGCGCGCGCCGGGCGAACGGCTGAGCGCCTTCACACGATAGGCCCCGTCCACGGGGTCAAAACCATCGCCCAGGAAGACGGCGGCCCAGGCGTCGTCGGGCCGTTCGGCGACCTCGGCGCGCGGCCGGTCGGTCACGCCCCGCACGTCCGCCACCGTCGCGACCTTGACCAGGGTCGGCTGTTCGAAGCCATAGCCGCGACGCGCGAGTTCCTCCCTGACCGGCGCAAGCCCCGGCGCGTCGGCGATCCGGAAGGCGGGCGGCAGGCCGCGCGCCGCATAGGCCGCCTCGATCTCATCCAGGATGGGGCCGGCGCCGGGAAGGTCGTGGGCCAGCGGCGCGGCGCTGGCGGCTCGGCGGATCGAACCCGAATCCAGGCCGACCAGCCAGCCGCCGATCTCCAGCATCTCTTCCGGCGCGACCGCCGCCAGGGTCGCCCGCTCGATGGCTTCTATGTCCGCCGGCGTGACCAAGCCTCGATCAGCCCTTGTCCCGCATCAGCCGGGCCTTGTCCCGCTGCCAGTCCCTCGTGGCGGTGGCTTCGCGCTTGTCGTGGGTCTTCTTGCCCTTGGCGAGCGCCAGCTCCAGCTTGGCCAGGCCCTTTTCGTTCCAATAGAGCTTGGTCGGGATGATCGTGCGGCCCTCGCGCTGCACGGCTCCGATCAGCTTGTCCAACTGCTTGCGGTGAAGCAGCAGCTTCCGGTGCCGCCGGGGCTCATGATTGAAGCGGTTGGCCTGGGCGAAGGGCGGGATGTCGGCGTTGATCAGCACGACCTCGTTGCCTTCCACCGACGCATAGGATTCGGCGATGTTGGCGCGGCCGTTGCGCAGCGACTTCACCTCGCTGCCGGTCAGCATGATGCCGGCCTCGAAGGTTTCTTCGAGGAAGTAGTCGTACCGCGCCCGGCGGTTCTCGGCGATCAGCTTGGACATCAGGTTCCGCGTCAGGCGACGCCGGCCTCCCGCATCGCGGCCAGCACCTCGGCCCGAGAGGCCTCGGACGCGGGCGTGATCGGCAGGCGCGCCGTCTCCTCGCACAGGCCCAGGTGCGCCATGGCGAACTTGGTCGGCGCCGGCGAGGCGTCGCTGAACAGGGCCTTGTGCAGGCGGATCAGGCGATCCTGCCAGTAAAGCGCGCCGGTCCAGTCGCCGCTGAGGGCGGCGTTGTAGAACGAGGCGCACAGGTCGGGTGTCACGTTCGAGGTCACCGAGATGCAGCCATGCCCCCCATGGGCCATGTAGCCCAGCGCGGTCAGGTCGTCGCCGCTCAGCATCACCCAGCCTTCGCCGCAGGTGATCCGCTGCATGGTCGCGCGGACCATGTCGCCCGTGGCGTCCTTGACGCCGACGATGTTGGGCAGCTTGGACAGGCGGGCCAGGGTCGCGTCGGAAATGTCGACGCTGGTGCGCCCAGGCACGTTGTAGATCAGCACCGGGAGCTGCACAGCCTCGTTGATCGCCGCGTAGTGGGCGTAGAGGCCCTCCTGGCTGGGCCGGTTGTAGTAGGGGGTCACCACCAGGGCCGCGTCCGCGCCGATGGTCTTGGCGTGGCGGACCAGCTCGATGGCTTCCTCGGTGGAGTTCGAGCCCGCCCCGGCGATCACCGGCACGCGGCCATGGGTGGTCTTCACGCACAGCTCGACCACCCGGCGGTGCTCGTCGTGGCTGAGGGTGGCGGTCTCGCCCGTGGTGCCCACAGGCACCAGGCCGTGGACGCCGCCGGCGATCTGACGCTCGACGAGGGCGACGAAGGCCCCCTCGTCGACCGCGCCGTCGCGGAACGGCGTCACGAGGGCCGGAATGACGCCCTTGAACAATGGATCGGACATGGTCTGCAAAAAGCCGTGAAGACGAGGCCTTTTATTGCGGCCTCAAGATTTGGCCGGACAATATGGCGGGGTGGCCCCGCGCCGCAACCGATTGAGTTCGCGTTTTACCGATATCCGGAGACTATGGTTTTGCGGTCCAAGGTCACACGGGCGTTCTTCACCACCGGCGCGATCGTGCTGCTCGGCTCGATGGCGGAGGCGCAGCAGGCTCCCACCAGTGAGCGGCCGGACAGTTTCCCCAAGCCCCTGGAGCTGACCCAGACCCCGGCCACGGCCTATCGCACCCGCCTTTCCGACCCGGAAACCTCGTCCCTGAAGAGCGGCCTTGACGCGGCGCGGCGCGGCGACGTCGCCGGCGCCCGCAGCGCCATCCAGCAGATCGGCGACCCCGTCGCCCGCAAGATCGTCACCTGGGCCATGGTCGACGCCGCCAGCGAATCGCTCAGCTTCTTCGAGCTCGACCAGGCGCGCCGGGACCTGGCCGGCTGGCCCCGCGGGGTACGCAGGCAGACGGCGGCGGAGAAATTGCTGGAGACTTCCGGCCAGTCGCCGCAGCAGATCATCGCCTGGTTCGGCGGCGCCGAGCCGCTCACCGCCGAAGGCGCCATGGCGCTGGCCTCGGCCTGGCGAGCCACCGGCCAGACGCAGCGGGCGACCGACCTGATCCGCCGCTTCTGGCGCGACCGGACCTTCGAAGCCGACGCCCAGCGCACCATGCTGGCCCGGTTCGGCGATGTGCTGACTGTCGACGACCATGTCCGCCGGGCCGACATCCTGCTGTTCGGCAGCCAGGGCCCCGCGGCCCGCGACATCATCCCGCTGCTTCCCGCCGATCAGCAGCGGGCGGCTCTGGCCCGCATGGCCCTGCGCCAGAGCACCCCCGACGCCGAGGCCCTGGCCGACGCGCTGCCTCCTGGCCTGGCGAGCAGCCCGGGCGTCGCCTTCGAACGCGCCTCCTATTACCGCCGCAAGGGCGAGGACAGCCTGGCGGTCGGCTACCTGAAGAACTTCCCCAGCGAGGTCGCCTATCCGGAGACGGCCGGGCGCATCTGGGACGAACGCTATCGGCTGACGCTCTCGTCGCTGCGCAGCGGCGATGCGGCCGGGGCCTACGCCGCGGCGGCCAACACCGGGCTCACGTCGGGCTCGGATGCGGCGGAGGCCGAGTTCTACGCCGGCTGGATCGCGCTGACCCGCCTGAACAATCCGACCCAGGCCGAGGTCCACTTCAAGGCGCTGGACCGCATCGGCTCCTCGCCCATCACCCGCGGGCGGGCGCTCTACTGGCGCGGGCGGGCCGTGGAGGCCATGGCCGGCATGGACGCCGCCGAGCCGTTCTACGAGGCGGCGGGACGCTTCAACACCACCTTCTACGGCATCCTGGCGCTGGAGCGCCTGGGCGAGACCCGGCTGACCCTGGGGACCGATCCCAGCATCACCCAGGCCGACCGGGTCCGTTTCGAAGCCCGCGACACCGTGCGCGCGGCCCGCGTGCTGGCCGAGAACGGCTATCGCGACCTGTTCCGGGTCTTCGTGCTGGCCCTCGACGACGTGCTGCCCTCGGCGGAGGAAGAGGCGTTGCTGGTCGACCTGGTGCGAGGCTACGGCGACCAGGACACCTCGATGAAGGTGGTCCGCGCCGCCGCGCAGCGCGGGTTCATCCTGCCGCAGCGCGGCTACCCGGTCCGCATGCCGCCCGACACGGTGACCCCCGCCGAACCCGCCCTGGTGCTGGGCATCACCCGCCAGGAAAGCGGCTTCGATCCCATGGTGCGCTCCGGCGCCGGGGCCCGCGGCATGATGCAGCTCATGCCCAGCACCGCGTCGATCGTCGCCCGCAAGGTCGGCGTCAGCTACTCGCCCTCCCAGCTGGACGATCCCGACTACAACATGCGCCTGGGCTCAAGCTATCTGGGCGGCATGGTGGGGAGCTTCTCGGGGTCCTATGTCATGGCCATCGCCGGCTACAACGCCGGGCCGGGCCGTCCGACGTCCTGGACCAGCTTCTGCGGCGACCCTCGCGGCGCCCGCACCGATCCCATCGACTTCATCGAGTGCATCCCGTTCTCGGAGACGCGCAACTACGTGATGCGGGTGATGGAGGGGATGCAGGTCTATCGCGCCCGGCTGAACGGCGGCTCCGCGCCGATCACCCTGTCGGCGGACCTGAAGCGCGGCGGCTACAGCTACGCGCCGGTCACCGACCCGACCGGCGGCCCGCTGCCGGTGGCGTCGAGCAATACGCCGATCCCGAATCCCTAGGAACGCGCTGGCCGGTTCAGTCCGTCACCAGCCCGTGCATCAGCCCATCGAGGGTGACGCTCAGGAGCTCGTCGGTCGGCGCCCAGTCGAAGTTCGGCCGGGTCGTCAGCAGCGTCACAACCCCATGGCAGGCCGCCCATAGAGCCTGGGCGGCCGAATCAGCGGTGCCGGTCCGCAGCCGTCCCTCGGCCGCGATCTCGCGCACCACGCCCGAGAAGATCTCGTAGCAGCGCGCCGAAATGTCGCCCAGGCTGTCGCCCAGGACCTCGGAAACCGGCGCCACCGTCGAGAACACCAGCAGATAGGCGTTCGGGTGTTCGAGGCCCCAACGCATGTAACTGTCGAGCATCAGCTTCACGCGATTGGCCGCGTCCATAGGCTTGGCCGCGATCTCGGCGTTCCGCTCAAGCAGCTGGGTGATGGTCCGCTCGGAAATCTCGAGCAGAATGCAGCCCTTGTCGGGGAAGTGCATGTATAGGGCGGTGGAAGAGACGCCGACTTCGTCCGCGATCTTGCGAATCGTGGCGCCTTCATAGCCCTCGGCCACAAAGATACGCTCTGCAGCTTCGAGAATTTCCGCGCGACGGAG
>DASUIJ010000078.1:0-3594 GCA_036279815.1 Phenylobacterium sp.
CTTCATCCGCATGGACGTAGAGGGCGCGGAGCTCTGGGCCCTGCGGGGCGCGCAGCAGATCATCGACCGCGACCGGCCGCACGTGCTGATCGAGATTCACCCTCGCATGCTCGAGGCCCGGTTCGGCGGCAGCGCCGAAGCGGTGGCCGAGATCTTCCGCTCGCGCGGCTACCGGATGTTCGCGCTGAACGGGGATCGCCTGGAGGAGCGCACGGAGGTCGAGACCGAATTGCCATGGAAGGACTACTTCTTCGTCCACCCGGACCGGGCGGGCGAACTGCCCGACGGGGTGTTCAAGGCGCGGATGGCGGCCTGACATGACGCAAGATGCAGATGGCGTTTGGGTTTTCGACGGCGTCTGCAACTTCTGCTCAGGCTCGGTGCGCCTCGTCCTGGCGCTCGACCGTGCAGGTCGCCTGCGGTTCACGCCGATCCAGTCGGCCTATGGCCGCGAACTGGCCTGCGGGGCCGGAATCGACCCCGATCTGCCCAACAGCTTCATCTTCATGGATCGCGGACGGGCCCTGGAGGGTTCAGACGCGGTGATCGCCCTGGCGCGCCGACTGCCCGCGCCGTGGCGATGGCTCGCAGCGGCGCGGGTCGTTCCCAAACCCTGGCGGGACGCCGCCTACGGATGGATCGCCCGCAATCGGTATCGGCTCATGGGCAAGCGCAGCACCTGCATGATCCCTGCGCCTGAAGTTCGGGCGCGTTTCCTTCTCGATCGGCCGACGTCGTGAACCGGCGGGTGATCCTGGTCGGCGGGACCGGCGCGTTCGGCGAAAGGCTGGCGCGGCTTTTGTCGCAATGGCCGCAGATCGAGCTGGTGATCGCCGCGCGTGGCCTGCCGCGGGCCGAGGCGCTGGCCCGCGAGTTGGGCTGCCAAGCGGCAGGTTTTGATCGCGACCATCCAGAAACCTTGCAGACGTTGGCCCCGTGGGCGGTCATCGACGCGGCCGGCCCGTTCCAGCAGGGCGATCTGCGGCTGGCGCAGAGGGCGATCACGCTCGGCGCGCACTACATCGATATCGCCGACGGCCGGCGGTTTGTCGCCGCGTTCGCCGAAGCCCTGGACGCGCCGGCCAAGGCCGCCGGCGTGCTGGCGGTGACGGGCGCCAGCTCGACCCCGGCGCTGTCCAATGCGGCGCTGGACGCGATGACCCGGGACTGGGCGGCCATCGATGTCGCCAAGGTGGCGATTTCGCCCGGGGCGCGGGCGCCGCGCGGTCTCTCGGTGGTGCGGGCGATCCTGTCCTACGTCGGGCGCCCGGTGGCGGTGTTCAGCGGCGGCGGCTGGCGCTGGGAGGCCGGCTGGAGCGGACTCGTCCGAATGGATTTCCCCGGCCTGGGGCGCAGGCTGGTCAGCCTCTGCGAGACGCCGGATCTCGACATCATGGCCCGCCGCGTGCGCAGGGAGGCGCGGTTCCTGGCCGGACTGGAACTCGCGCCGCTGCACGTCGGCCTATGGTTGCTGGCGTGGCTGCCGCGGGCCTTGCTGGTGCGGTCGCTGGAGCCCTTGGCCGAGCCGCTGCGCGCGATCGCCGACTATCTGGCCCCGTGGGGGACCGACCGGGGCGGCATGGTGGTCGAGGCGCAGGGCGAGGGCGCCGACGGGCTGGCGCGGGTCGCCCGCTGGTCGCTGGCCGCCGAGGAAAACGCCGGACCGACCGTGCCGGTGGCCGCCGCCGCGGCCGTGCTCCGCGGCCTGCTGGCCGAGCGGATCACCCAACGGGGCGCACAGCCCTGCGTGGGGCTGGTGACGCTCGATCAGATCATGGCCGAGTTGGCCGGGCTGCCGGTCATGACCCGGCTGGATGGCGGCCTCGGCGAGCCGACCCTGCTGCGCACGGTGCTGGGAGAGGATGTGGAACGTCTCCCCGAACCGGTGGCGGCGGTTCACGACAAGGTGGCGGCGCGGACCTTCATGGGCCGCGGCCGGGCCGGCGGTTCGCGGCATTGGTTCGTGCGCGTGCTGCGCGCTTTGGTCGGATTGCCCGAGCCCGGCGCCTATCCGCGGATCTCGGTGACCATCGCGCCCGAGCCCGGCGGCGAGACCTGGCTGCGCGACTTCGGCCCGCGCCGGTTCAGGTCGCATCTCAGGAAGGTCTCCGCCCCGCGGCAGTTCGAGGAACGCTTCGCGCCGGTCCGCTTCCGCTTCAGCCCCCACCTGCGTGACGACGGTTTCGACTGGCGGCTGGCGTCCTGGTCGCTCCTGGGAATACCCCTTCCGAAGTCGTGGGCCCCGCAGATCCGCGCCACCAGCTTTGCACGGGACGGCGTCTATCGGTTCCGGGCCCTGACGGCCCACAAGTGGCTTGGCGTGGTCTTCGCCTATCGCGGGCGGCTGGACGTCTAGCCTCCCGCCCTGCGGCGTCCTAGGCTCTCCTGAACAATGATAAGGGAGGAGCCTGGCGATGCTGGCCCTGATGATGGACCGGGCGCTGAACCTGCCCTCGATCCTTGAATACGCGGCGGCCTATCATGGCGACCGCGAGGTCGTGACCCGCACGGTCGAGGGGCCGATCCACCGCTACGACTACGCCGCAGCGCTGGTGCGGGCCAAGCGGATGGCCAGCGCCCTGATTGCGCTGGGGGTGAAGCCGGGGGACCGGGTGGCGACCCTGGCCTGGAGCACGCACCGGCACTTCGAGCTCTACTACGCGGTCTCCGGGATCGGAGCGATCCTGCACACCATCAATCCGCGGCTGCATCCGGACCAGATCGCCTGGGTCGCCAACCACGCCGAGGACTCGATCCTGCTGTTCGACATCACCTTCGGCGAGCTCGTCGGCGATCTGGCCGCCAAGATGCCGACGGTGAAGACCTATGTGGCGATGACCGATCGCGCGCATCTGCCGTCGCAGTCGCCGCCCGGCACGCTCGTCTACGAGGACCTGATCGAAGCGCACTCGCCGGACTTCTCCTGGCCTGACCTCGATGAGCGCACCGCCTCGGGCCTCTGCTACACCTCGGGTACGACGGGCAATCCGAAGGGGGTGCTCTACGGCCACCGCTCGACCGTCCTGCACGCTATGGCCCTGGTGCAGCCGGACGCCTTCGACTTATCGGCGCGCGACACGGTGCTGCCCTGCGCCCAGATGTACCACGCCAACGCCTGGTGCACGCCGTACGCGGCCCCGTTGGTGGGCGCCAAGCTGGTGTTGCCTGGACGGATGCTGGACGGCCCGTCGATCTGCGAACTGGCCGTGGCCGAGCAGGCGAGCTTCCTGCTGGGCGTGCCGACCATCTGGGTCGGGGTGCTCGATCACCTCGACCAGACCGGCCAGAAGCTGACCAGCGTGCGCAACGTCGCCATCGGCGGCTCGGCCCCGACGGCGTCGCTGACGCGGCGGGTGGAAAGCCAGCTGGGCGCCACGGTCCGCCAGATCTGGGGGATGACCGAGACCAGCCCGATGGGGGTGATCAACACCCCGCTCGCCAAGCACGGCGTCGAGGACGAGGAGGCCGCCTCGACCCGCAAGCTGAAGCAGGGGCGGGGCCTCTGGGGCGTCGAGATGCGGATCATGGGCGATGACGGGACGATCCAGCCCCGCGACGGGACCAGCGTCGGCGCGCTGCAGGTGCGTGGCCCGT
>DASUIJ010000079.1:0-6333 GCA_036279815.1 Phenylobacterium sp.
TGCAGCCGGGGACCAATACGACGCAGCGATGCGGCGGCGGCGACTGAACAATGACCGCGCCGAGGCGGCTGCGGCCAGGCCGCCACCATCGCCATATTTGACGTCGTTCCCGGCCTCCGAAGGTCGTTTCGACTTCGTCAAACAAACACCTCGCCCCGAACCCACCGTCACGATTGGCGGTCGAACCTACCGAGGGGTGGACAATGGACGCGCGAACATTCTGGTTCCGGTCGATGATCCCCGTGTCTCTCCAACTGAACTCGTAGAGCGGCGTCAGGCTGTCTCGCGTGCGTTGTTCATGGCGGACCATCCGCTCGGGAGCGTCGCCTACAGCCTCGCAGCGCTAGCGAACACGTCGTCACGAACGCGCGACGGAGCGCTGGTGGCCGGCGGGTTAGTGGATGCGGCGATGTCGGGATCCGCCCCCATGGGAGCCTCGATCGGTAGCCGTGCGACGCCACCCCGCGCCAGACCTGCGCCACCAACAATGCAGCGGCCCAATATCCGATACGGAGAACTCAACGCGAACGGACAGGCGACGGGCGTAAACGCCACGGTCACAAGGCCGATGCTCGGTTCCGGGACCAGCGCCAACCGCCGTCTGACTCCGCCAGGCTGGCAAGGCCACGGTACGCGCTATAACGAATCCAGAGGGCACGTTCAGGCCAAGCGCCTCGGCGGAACTGGCCGCGATATGCGCGGTCTTGTCACGCTGACGCAGAACCCCACCAATTCACCGCAAATGAGCGACTTCGAGAGCATGGTCGCGCGCAGGGTTCGTGGAGGCGAGGTCGTCGAGTATTCCGCAACGCCGCTTTACGCCGAGGGTGTGCTGCCGCCGTCGTCGATCCTACTGACAGCGTATGGATCTCGCGGCGCGCCGGTCGCGCGCATTCTCGAGAACCCGGCAGGACGTCGCAGATGACCATTGAAACGCTGATTGAGGTGGTTCCACCGCCTGCTGCGCCTTCTGAAGCGTTCAGCGGCCCTTGGGAGCCGATCGAAGCTGCACTCGGTAAGGCGCTACCGCAAGACTACAAGGATTTCGTGCGGCTGTACGGGCTCGGCAGCTTCATGGAGTTCCTTTGGGTCCATGTTCCCGAAAGCCTAAGTCCCTACGTGCGCTTCGACGCCCAAATTCGGGCGGTCCGAGCGATATTCCACGATTACGCAGATTTTGATCAGCCGCTATGGCCGACTCGCGGGGGGCTTCTCGTATTTGGCGTCACCGATTTCGGCGACTACCTGTTCTGGCTTACCCGCGGTCCCCCAGACGAGTGGCCGGTGGTTGTGTGGGGCCGGGGACTGCAGAAGTTCGAAGCGTTCGAGTGCGGTCTCACCGATTTCCTGGCTGGAATCGCGAAGAATGAAATCGTCCCTGAAGAGTTTCCCGAAGGCGAGTGCGAATACATGTTCCGGCCCAGTTCGGATTTTCCCGAACGCGAGGACGAGACCTTCTGACGTTTGCGCTTGAGCGGGCTCATAAGCCCCAAGCGGCGAAGGCCAGAAGTTTGCTTCGAAACAATGGCGGTGAGAGAGGGATTCGAACCCTCGTTACGGTTTCCCGTAAACACGCTTTCCAAGCGTGCGCGATCGACCACTCCGCCACCTCACCGGCCGCCACGGTGGGCGCACGGCCCCTCGCGGAAGGCGCGCAATATACTCACGAAGGCCTGCGGGGCAAGCCGCCATCGGTCGCCGCGGCGAGACGGCGGGAATCGAACAGCGAGCGGGCCTGATGACGGGCCAGCGCGGCCTCGAGGCGCCGCGAGTCCGAACGCCACCGGGCGAGGCGACGGGCGGCGTCCGGCGTCCCGTCGCGCAGGGCCTGGGCGATCGCGGCCAGCGCACCGTCCGCAGCCCTCAGGCGGTCGCGGTCCGCGGCCAGCGTGGGGTCCGCATAGCGCTCGTCGACGAAGAAGAGCCGGGCCCGGGCGGCCTGGACCATGACCACGGCGGAGGGCCGATCGCCCCGGGCGTCCAGGGCCTCCGCCGCCTGCGCCGCCCGGCGTGCGTCGGCCATCAGGCCGGCGAGGCTCACCGGGGCGTCCGAGCCCCTCGGACAGGCGTCCGGCGACAGGGCCCGCACATAGTCGGCCAACCCCTGCAGCACCGCCGCGGGCGGCTCCGCGCCGTCGAACTCCTGGGTGACCAGGCCGCGGATGAAAGGCTCCAGGGCCTTGGCCTGAGGCGCCTGGTCGATCCGAAGCCCGGTCTTCGGTCCGCCCAGGTCGGGGATCGGCCTGGGATTGAACACCCCGTCGCCCCGATGGGTCGAGAACAGCGACGAGGTCACATCCGCCGTGCCCGGCGGCCCGGAGACCCCGGGAAAGGCGAACTCCGGGTTGGCGCGTCCGGCGCGGTGGCAGGACTCGCAGGCCAGGCCCGCCCGCGCCGCCTGGCCGCCCAGGACCGTGGGCGCCCGGAACGCCGCGCGGCCCACCTCCACCGACAGGCGACGGTCCGGCTCGTCAGGCAGGCGCAGGCACTCGGCCGGCTCGCGCGACAGGGTGCGGGCGATGTCGGTTCCCGGCGCCAGCCAGCGCTCGGCCCGCAGGGGCCGGTCGCCGGCCTGGGCCAAGGCGCCCGCGGTCAGCAGCAGGGCGGCGGCGAATCCTAGCTCCTGGGCTCGTGGCCGGCGTCGATCCAACGGCGCAGCTCCTCGGCCTCGGCGCAGTCGTAGGCGCAGATGCGGTCCAGCCTGGCCAGCATCTGGCGGGCGCCGGCCAGGTCGCCGCGCTCCACCTTCAGCTCGCCATAGTACTCGGTCGCGCCGCGGTGGTTGGGGGCGATGGCCAGCGCCTGGCGGTAATAGGTCTCGGCCCGGTCGAACTCGCCCTTCTTGCGCCAGGTGTAGCCCTGGTAGGTGAGGATGTCGGGGTGCGGGCCGAACGACTCCCGCGCCTTGGACAGCGAGGTCAGGGCCTCGTCGTAGCGCCGCTCGTTGATCAGGCTGACCGCCTGCACATAGGCGGCGTCGCCGGCCTTCGCCCCGGCGAACAGCATGGGCGCCGGCGACAGCGCCGCGGCCGGAGCCCCGCCGATGGCCGCCTCCACCGCCCCGGCGGCGGCCTTCAGCGCGGCGGCGTCGGCGCAGGTCCCGCAGGCTTCGATCCTGGACTTCAGCCAGTCGAGCTCCGCCTGCGCCTTGGCGTCCTTCAGCCCGCCCAGGGCGACGCCCAGGCCCCTGTGGCCTTCCACATTGTCCGGCTCGATCCGGACGGCCTTTTCATAGGCCCGGCGCGCGCCCTTCCAGTCGTCGGAGCCGGCCTTGGCGACGCCCAGCAGGCGCCAGCCCTCGGCGACCTTCGGCGCGGCCTCGGTCACGTGCCCGAAGGCGCGGGCCGCAGCCTTGAAGTCCTTGTTGTTCAGCGCCTGGACGCCCTTGGCGTACTCGGCGGCCGGGTCGTAGGCCGGGACGGACTCGGACGGAATGCCGCCGCCGCCGCCGCCCCCACCGCCGCCGCCGGAACTCCAGGCGGCTCCGGCGCCGCCGAGGCTCATCAGGACGCCCAGCATGAGGGCCGTGCGAACTCGCTTGCTCATCAACGCCTCCTGTAACCACCGACCCGGTCGGTTCGAATAACAGCGTTCAGACTATACGACACCGCCGGGCGTGCGGATGAGTGCAAAGAATTCACTGCACGCCTATGTTGTCATTCTCACTGCGCTCAATAACAGGCATGACCCGATGATCTTCGCCCGCAAGCCCCTCGACCTGCCCACCGCCGCAAACGCCCTGCCGGGGCGGGCCGTCGCGATCCCGACCGCCAGGACCCATTTCGTCAACGGCCGCGACCTGAAGGGCCCCTATCCCGAAGGGCTGCAGCTCGCCATGTTCGGCATGGGCTGCTTCTGGGGCGTGGAGCGCAAGTTCTGGCAGGTCCCCGGCGTCTACGTGACCGCGGTGGGCTACGCCGCCGGCGTCACGCCCAATCCCAGCTACGAGGAGGTCTGCTCGGGCCGCACCGGCCACACGGAGGCGGTGCTGGTGGTGTTCGATCCGAAGCTGGTTTCCTACGAGGATCTGCTGAAGACCTTCTGGGAAGGCCACGACCCCACCCAGGGCATGCGCCAGGGCAACGACATCGGCACCCAGTACCGGTCGGGAATCTATGTCTATGACGAAGCCCAGAAGGCCGCCGCCGAGGCGTCCAGGGAGGCCTATCAGCAGGCGCTGAAGGCCCAGGGCTATGATGCGATCACCACCGAGATCAAGGCCGCCCCCGAGTTCTACTTCGCCGAGGATTACCATCAGCAGTACCTGGCGAAGAATCCGGCCGGCTATTGCGGCGTGGGCGGCACCGGGGTGACCTGCCCGATCGGAGTGGGCGTCCGCGCATGACGCGACAGGAGGTCGGGGCCTGCGCCCTCGCCCTGCCGGCGACCACCAGCGTCGTCCAGTGGGGCGGCTCCGACGTCTACAAGGTCGGCGGCAAGGTCTTCGCCATCGTCGGCGACGACGCCATGTCGTTCAAGGTCACCGAGATCGCCTTCATGGTCCTGACCGAGGGCGGCCTCGGTCGCCAGGCGCCGTATTGCGCCAAGGGCCAATGGGTGGCGATCGACCTCGCCCCGGCGGAGGCGGGCGACGTGGCCGACTGGCTGGCCACGGCCCATGGCCTGATCGCCGCCAAGCTGACCCGGAAGCTCCGCGCAGAGCTCGGTCTCTAGCCACGGAGACGCCTTGAACGCCGGCCTCCGATCGGGTTCTGTTCCACCATGACCCCTGACCGGCGCAGCTTCGTCGCGGGCGCCCTCGCCGTCCTCGCCCCCGTTCCCGTCCACGCTGAAGGAAGCCCGCCCATGTACGGCCTGATCGGCAGGATGACCGCCAAGCCCGGCCAGCGCGACGCCCTGATCAAGGTGCTCCTCGACGGCGTCAGCGGCATGCCCGGTTGCCTCAGCTACGTGGTGGCGAAGGATCCGACGGCGGCCGACGCCCTGTGGATCACCGAGGTCTGGGACAGCGCCGACAGCCACAAGGCCTCGCTGAGCCTGCCCTCCGTCCAGGCGGCCATAGCCCATGGCCGGCCGATGATCGCGGGGATGGAGCCGGGCATTACGACCGAGCCCGTCGGCGGGCACGGCCTGGACCGCTAGCCGCGGCTCTCCAGCAGTCTGCGCAGGTCGGCCACCGCGGTCGCGGCCGCGGAACGGCGCTGGCGCCAGGCGAGCAGGGCCACGGCCCCCACGGTGGCGGCCATGAAGGGCCAGGCGCCGAACAGCCAGGCCGCAGCCGCCAGGGCGAAGTAGTAGGCGCGCACTCCGGCGTTGAAGGCGGACAGGGCGGGATTCAGCAACCGCGCCGCAGCGTCGCCATAGGCCGCCTCGAAGGCCGGCTCCCCGGTGTCCGGCGCGGCGCCGACCGCCGCGATGCAGTAGTTCATCTGTCGGATCGACCAGATCAGCGACAGAAGCCCGCGCGAGAGGCAGATCAGCACCAGGGCGATCTGGCCTTCGAACAGCAGGCGCGAGGAGGTCCTGACCAGCTGCAGGCTGGAGGCCGAACGGAAGGCGGGTTCGCCGCCGAAAAGGACGCCTGCGGCCGCGGCGATCAGGATCAGGTTCGAAGAGGCGAAGAACGAGGCGGAGTTGAGGGCGTGGCCCAGCAGCTGACCGTCCATGAACCGGTTCTCGCGCCGGGCCATGTTCTTCATCCAGGAAAGCCGGATGACCGTCATGTCGGCGTTGATCAGCCGCCCGCGGGCCAACGCCCTGAGCAGGGGCTCGTAGCCGACCCAGGCGACCAGGAAGATGGTGAGCGCCGTGAGGTCCAGGGCGTGCAGGGTCGGCATCAGTCCTCCGCGATCAGGCTTTCCTTGTTGGTGTTCCGCAGGCGGATGGCGACCACCAGGGCCACGGCCATCACCAGGGAGACGTAGATGTAGAAGCCGCTCTCCATCCGGGCCTGCTTGAACCAGAGCGCGACATACTCCGCCGAGCCGCCGAAGATGGAATTGGCCAGGGCATAGGGCAGGGCGACCCCCAGGGCCCGCACATGGGCCGGGAACAGCTCGGCCTTCAGCACCGCGTTCACGGCGGTGTAGCCGGAGAGCACGATCAGCAGGGCCACCACCATCAGGAAGGCGGCCCAGGCGTCATGGGTCACGGCGATCCGCGACATCAGCGGATAGGTGATCAGGCAGCCGACCCCGAAGGCGAAGATCAGGGTGGTCTTGCGGCCGATCCGGTCGGACAGCGAGCCGAACATCGGCTGGATGAACATGTAGGCCAGCAGGGAGCCGGCGCTGATCGTGGTGGCGGTGTCCTTGGAGAAGCCGGCGGTGTTGACCAGGAACTTCTGCATGTAGGTCGTGTAGGCGTAGAAGG
>DASUIJ010000080.1:0-12714 GCA_036279815.1 Phenylobacterium sp.
GCCGCGTGGGCGGCCTGGGCGATCTTCGAGACGTCGGTCACCGTGCCGAACACGTTGGGGGTCTGAACCACCACGCAGGCGGTGTCGGCGTCGATCGCGTCCACCACCGCGGCCTCGGCGTCGACGGCGGCCGGCAGGCGGGTGATCTCCATGCCCTCGGCATGGGCGATGGTCTGGGTGACGGAGGCGTAGTGCGGGTGCAGCCCCCCGGACAGCACGGCCTTCTTCCGGCGATTGACCCGCTGGGCCATCATCACCGCCTCGGCGCAGCCGGTGGAGCCGTCGTACATCGAGGCGTTGGCCACCTCCAGGCCGGTCAGGGCGGCGACCTGGGTCTGGAACTCGAACAGGACCTGCAGGGTGCCCTGGGCGATTTCGGGCTGGTAGGGCGTATAGCTGGTCAGGAATTCCGAGCGCTGGATGATGTGGTCCACGGTCGCCGGCACATGGTGCTTGTAGGCGCCCGCGCCGCAGAAGAACGGCCCCGCGCCCGCCGGCCGGTTCATCGCCGCCAGGGCGGAGAGCTTGCGCTCCACCTCCATCTCGCCGGCGTGCGGCGGCAGGTCGAACAGCGCGGCCTTGCGGGCCGCCTCGGGCACGTCGGCGAACAGATCGTCGATGGTGCTGGCGCCGATGGTGGCCAACATCTCGGCCCGGTCGGCAGGGGTGAGGGGCAGGTATCTCATGAACTTGACGACCCTTCCGCCGGCCCCGGTGCGATACGGGAACCAGGCGGCGCTACGGCATGGGCCCCGGCCAACGCCGGGGTGTTCGGGAGGGGGATCAGAGCGTCCCCAGGAAGTCCTCGTAGGCGGCGCGGTCCATCAGCGCCTCGTATTCGGCCTTGTCCGCCACCTTGATCTTGGCGAACCAGCCGCCCTTTTCGGGCTGGTCGTTGACCGTCTCGGGGGCGTCGGCCAGGGCGGTGTTGCCCTCGACCACCTCGCCGGAGATCGGGGCGTAGACGTCCGAGGCCGCCTTGACGCTCTCGACCACCGCCAGGCCTTCGCCGGCCTTCACGGTCTTGCCGGGTTCCGGCGTCTCGACGAACACCACGTCGCCCAGCTGGTCGGCCGCGTAGGCGGTGATGCCGATGGTGGCCACGTCGCCCTCGAGGACGACCCATTCATGATCCTTGGTGAAGCGCATCGGACAGGTCCTTCTCAGAGCTTGCGGACGTAGCGGTGGGGAACGAAGGGCATCTTGACCACTTCGGCGGTCTGCGGCTTGCCGCGGACGATGACTTTCAGCTTCGTGCCCACGACGGCCAGGGCCGGCGGAACGAAGCCCATGGCGATGGGGGCCGACAGGCTGGGGGCGAACCCGCCGGAGGTGACCACGCCGACCACGGCGCCGGCCTCGTCGGCGATCTCCGCGCCCTCGCGGGCCGGGGCGCCTTCCAGCACCCTGAGCCCCACGCGCTTGCGCGAGGTCCCCTCGGCCAGCTCCTTGGCGATCCGCGCCGCGCCCGGGAAGTCGCGGGCGTCGCGCCGCTTGACGGAGACCGCGAAGGACAGGTCGGCCTCGATCGGGCTGACGCTTTCGTCCACGTCATGGCCATAGAGCGGCAGGCCGGCCTCCAGCCGCAGGCTGTCGCGGGCCCCCAGGCCGATCGGCCTCACCCGCTCGTCGGCGAGCAGCAGGCTCCACACCCGTATCGCTTCCGACGCCGGGACGGAGATCTCGTAGCCGTCCTCGCCCGTATAGCCCGAACGCGACAGGATCACGTCGGTCCCGAAGCCGTCCAGCGACCGGGAATCCATGAACACCATCTTCGCGGCGTCCGGGATATGCGCCGCCAGCACCGCCGCCGCCTGTGGCCCCTGCAGCGCCATCAGCGCGCGGTCCTCCAGGCGCTGGATGGTCACCTGGCCGGCCAGTTCGTTGTCGATGACCTTGAAGTCGTTGTCCTTGCAGGCGCCGTTGACCACCACGAACAGCCCATCGTCGTCAGGCCGGGCGGCCATCAGGTCGTCGATGATCCCGCCCTTCTTGTTGAGCAGCACCGAGTAGCGCTGCTTTCCCGGCTTCAGCCCGATGAAATCGCCCGGCGTCACCTCCTCGAAGGCCGACAGCGGCGAGACCCCGCGCAGCCGCGCCTGGCCCATGTGGCTGACGTCGAACAGGCCCGCATGCTCGCGGGTCCACAGGTGCTCTTTCAGCACCCCGTCCTTGTACTGGACGGGCATGGAATAGCCGGCGAACGGCACCATGCGCCCGCCCGCGGCCAGGTGGGCCTCGTAGAGCGGCGTGGTCTTCAGGGCTTCGTCGGACAAGGTGGGACTCCGGCTGACGTCTGGCAGGCACGGACGATCCTTGTCCGAGACCATGCCCCCGCTGTCCTTGGAACCTGAGAGATTTCGAGCCCGCCCGTCGCCGCGCGCGCCCTTTGCTCCTTCGGCGAGCCTCCCCGGGGGAAGGCTGCTTTCCAGCGTTTATCAGCCTCGCGCGGTCCTTTTGCCTGAGCGTTTCCGGGGCGGTTGCGCCTTCGGCTCCGGGTCCCGAGGGGCCCGATCTCTCCCGCGAGAGTCGGCGGGACCCTGTTCGAACGGGGCGCCCAAGTCAATGCGCCAAGCACGCGCGGACGGCCCTATCCCTAAACCGATCGCCATCGAGGCGCCGAGCGACCGACGCCGGCGAGCCCTCCCGCCTGCAATCCCTGGTGTCTTGCGGGTGGAAGAACGCGGGTCTCTCATCCCGCGTCGCGCCTCGACCGCACCCGTCGGAGACATGGCCTGCGCGCCGACCAGGGAGGAACCTCGCAATGCTGAGCCGCGCGCCGAGCCGGGTCGTCAGGGACTGGATTTGCGACAGCCGGCAATGGGATGGCTACAAACCGCGCGCCGGCGATGTGGTCATCGCCACACCACCTAAGGTTGGTACGACCTGGACCCAGCAGATCGTCAACCTTCTGGTCTTCCAGTCGCCGGAGCCACGCCCCCTGGGCCCGTTGTCACCCTGGATCGACTGCCGGTTCCAGATTCCGATCGAGGTGGCCCTGCCGATGATCGAGGCCCAGACCCATCGGCGGTTCCTGAAGTCTCACCTGCCGATGGACGCCCTGCCGATCTATGACGAGGTTCGCTACATCCACGTCGCCCGCGACGGGCGCGACGCCTGCATGTCGTTCCTGAATCACTTCAACAGCTTCACGCCCGCCGCGTTCGGGCACCTGGACGAGGTGGGCCTCGCCGACGAGACCATCGGACGCCCGGTTCCGCGGCCGCCGAAGACCCCCCGGGAATTTTTCCACCACTGGATCGCGGACGGCGACGGCAACGGCGCGCCGATGACCTCCAGGACCTTCTTCGACATCGAGCGCTCGTTCTGGGCCGAGCGGGCGCGGCCCAATCTTCTGATCGTCCACTACAACGACCTGAAGGCCGACCTGTCGGGCGAGATGAAGCGGATCGCCGCGTTCCTGGACATCGAGACGCCGGACGAACTGTGGCCGCAGCTGGTGGAGGCCGCCACCTTCGACGCCATGAAACGCGACGGCGGAATCTTGCTGGCGGGAATGGAGGTGGCGTTCAGGAACGGCCACGAGACGTTCCTCCACAGCGGCACCAACAACCGCTGGAAAGGGGAGCTGACGCCGGACGATCTGGAGCTCTACCGGGCCAAGGTCGCCGCCGAGACGACGCCGGGCCTGAGCGCCTGGCTGGAGGGCGGACGCGCCGCCGCCGGCGACCCGAGATCGGCCGCCGCCTGAGCGCCTACATCCGCTCGGGCGTCTCGACGCCCAGCAGATCCAGCACCTGTTCCAGCTGTTTCAGGGTCGCCTGGGCCAGGGCCAGCCGCGAGGATCGGACCGGCGGCTCGGCCGGCAGGATCGGGCAGGCGGCGTAGAACTTCGAGAAGGTCTGAGCCAGCTTGTAGGCGTGCTCCGCCAGGAAGTTCGGCGCCTTCTTGTCGTAGGCGTCGACCAGGGCCTGGTCGAAGGCGTCCAGCAGCAGCACCAGGTCCCGCTCGGCGGGCTCGCTCACCACGATCGGCCCCGCCGCGTGGCCCTCCTCCGCCGCGCGGCGCAGCACCGACTTCACCCGCACCGCCTGGTACAGCAGATAGGGGCCGGTCTTGCCCTCGAAACTCGAGAAGCGGTCGAGGTCGAAGACGTAGGACGTGCCGCGGAAGTTGGAGAGGTCGGCGAACTTCAGGGCCGCCACCGCCACCTTGCGCGCGGTCTGCTCGAAGGAGTCGGGATCCAGCTCGGCGCCCAGGTCGGCCTCCCGCAGCCGTTCCCGCGCCTTGACCCGGGTCATCTCGATCAGGTCGTTCAGCTTCAGGACGCCCCCCTCGCGGGTCTTGAACGGCTTGCCGTCGGCCCCGTTCATGGTGCCGAAGCCGATGTGCTCCAGGCTGCCCTCGGCCGCATAGCCGGCCATGTAGGCGGCGCGGAACACGATCTCGAAATGGTCGGCCTGGCGCTGGTCCACCACATAGAGCACGTGGTCGGGGCCGAAGGTCTGCTTGCGGTCCAGGATCGTCGCCAGGTCCGTGGTGCCGTACATGGCCGAGCCTTCCGACGACACCACCAGCAGGGGCGGCAGCTCGCGCTTGTCGCCCTGGCGGTTCACCCGGATGATCCGTGCGCCCTGGTCGTCCACCAGCAGGCCCTTGGCGTCGAGTTCGGCCACCATCGGGGCGATCAGGTCCTCCACGTCGCTCTCGCCCTTCCACAGGTCGAAATCGACGCCCATCGCATGGAAGTCGCGCTCCAGCGCCACCCGGGTCACCCGGGCGAAGTGCCGCCACAGCAGGATGTAGCCGGGCGTCTTGGCCTGCAGGTCGGCGGTGATCTTCCGCGCCCGGTCGCGGTAGGCCAGGTCTTCCTTGCCCCGCGCGGCGGCGGCCGGATAGAGCCGGTCCAGGTCCTCCAGGCTGATGCCGCTGGCGAACAGCGCGAACGCCGCCTTTTCTTCCGCAGGCGCGATCGTCGCGGGGCCTTCGTTCAGCTTCTGGACCAGGGCCGCGATGTCGGCGTCCTCGTCCATGACCGCGCCGATCAGCAGGCCCATCTGGTAGCCCCAGTCGCCGAAATGGGCGTCGCCCACCACGGTGTCGCCCCGGAACCGGTAGAGCCGCTTGATCGACTCGCCGATGATCGAGGCGCGCAGGTGGCCCACATGCATCGGCTTGGCCACGTTGGGGCCGCCATAGTCCACCAGCACCCGCCGCGCCGTCTCCACCTGGCCCGCGCCCAGGCGGGGATCGGCGGCGATTTCGTTGGCCCGCGCCGACAGGGCCTCGTCGGACACGCGCATGTTGATGAAGCCCAGGCCCGCGGTCTCCACCGAGGCCAGGCTCGGATTTCCAGCCAGCGCCGCCGTGACCTCGGCCGCGATCTCGCGCGGATCGCGGCGCGCGACCTTGGCGGCGGGCAAGGCGCCGTTGCACTGGAAGTCGGCCAGGTCGGGTCGGTCGGAGGGGGTGACGCGGCCCAGTTCGGGCGGCAGGCCCACGGCGGCGAAGGCGGCGGCCACCGCTTCGCCCAGACCGCGTTTCAGATCGCTCATTTCTGGGTCGGGGTTCCAGGCTGGACCGTGGAGCCGGCGGTCAGGCGGAACCGCTTACCCTCGCGGTTGAACTCCGCCATCTGCGGCGTCACGTCGAAGCCCACCAGGATCTCGAAGTTGGAGCCCGAGGTCGTGAGGCTGGCGCGCGGAATGGTCACGTCGCCGATCTGTTCGGTCACATAGAGGCGGTCCTGGCCCGGCTCGAACTTCACCGGCAGGTCGAAGTACTTCTTGTCGATGATCGCCTGGTTCCGCTTCGTCACGGCGATCCAGTAGCGGTAGGTCTTCGACGAGCCCTCGGCCTGGGGGCCCTTTCCCAGCTCGAACAGCACTTCCATCTGCACGGTGATCGGCTGGTCGTCCTTGTAGGCGCAGCCGGCCGAGATCCCCTGGATCTCGCCCGAATAGGCGACATCGGCCGAGGCCTCCTTGCCGCCCTTGAACTCCACGTAGCGGCCGGCGTCGTAGAGCACCTTCACGAACGGGCACGGGCCGGCGTTGCGCAGCTGCGGCAGCGGCGCCTGGCTGTCGCCCCACTCCTCGTTGCGCTTCTTCTTCTTGGCCTGCTCCTCCTGCTGTTTGTCTTCCTGGCTGGGGCGACGGCCCTGGGCCAGGGCCTCGGTCGCAGGAAGGGTTGCGGCCGCCGCGAGAAGGACGGCGGCGAAAACGGCGGAGCGGCGCATGGGGTCGTCCAGACAAAGGATTTTGCGGGCGCGAACGGGGCCCGTGGTCGGTTCCTACTAATCTCTATCGAATGCGGCGGCAACGCGGCTGGCGGCGAGGCCTCCGAACGCCTAGTTTGAGGCATGGCCCACGACCTCCCCGCACGCCGCCCCCTGAAGGTGCTGCTCGCCACCCCGCGCGGTTTCTGCGCCGGCGTCGACCGCGCCATCCAGATCGTCGAGCGGGCGATCGAGAAGTACGGCGCCCCCGTCTATGTGCGCCACGAGATCGTTCACAACCGACATGTGGTCGACCGCCTCAAGGCCCTGGGCGCGGTGTTCGTCGAGGAGCTGGACGAGTGCCCGGCCGACCGGCCGGTGGTGTTCTCCGCCCACGGGGTGCCCAAGGCGGTGCCGGCCGAGGCCCGCTCGCGCAGGATGCTCTATCTCGACGCCACCTGCCCCCTGGTCTCCAAGGTGCACGTGGAAGCCGGGCGTCACCATGACGCGGGCCGCGAGATCGTGCTGATCGGCCACGCCGGCCATCCCGAGGTGGTCGGCACCATGGGTCAGTTGCCGGAAGGCGCGGTCGCCCTGATCGAGACCGTAGCCGACGCCCGCGCCTTCACCCCGCGCGACCCGGCCAACGTGGCCTTCGTCACCCAGACCACGCTGTCGGTGGACGACACCGCCGAGATCGTCGCGGCCCTGCGCGAACGCTTCCCGGCCATCGCCGCGCCGCACAAGGAAGACATCTGCTACGCCACCACCAACCGCCAGGACGCGGTCAAGGCGATGGCGGCCGGAAGCGACGTGGTGCTGGTGATCGGCTCGGCCAACTCCTCCAATTCGGTGCGCCTCGTGGAGGTCGCCAAGCGCGAGGGCGTGCGCGAGGCCCACCTGATCGACGACGCGACCCATCTGAACCTGGACTGGCTGGCCGACGCCCGGACCGTCGGCGTCACCGCCGGCGCATCGGCCCCCGAAGTCCTGGTCCAGGGCGTCATCGACCGCATCTCCGAGGCCTTCGACGTCACCGTCCAGGAGGTCGAGGCCGCCCGCGAGACCGTTAGCTTCAAGCTGCCGCGGGTGCTGGCCGGCTGAGGCCGCTCCGGACCGAGTCGCGGCAGGTATTCATCGTTACTATTGCGGTCATCATATTCATACTTTCCTGCGATTTAGCCATAGGATCAGGTCGTCCTGAGTTAATTCAAGTTAACTTGTAATATTCAAAAGGCCTTATGGCTGTTCGCGCCAGACTACAGCTCCGCTTCAATGACAATGGAGGAGTTGGGACATGCCTGCTGGTGCGATAAAGTTGACGGGACCCAGGGGTCAGGTGCTGATCGGGACCGAGACGGACGACGACTTCAAGGGTGGCGCGGGCGCGGACTCGCTTTGGGGCGGCGGCGGCGACGACGGGCTTCGCGGCGCCGGCGGCGACGACACCCTGGACGGCGGCGACGGGAATGACACGCTTTCGGGCGGAGCAGGCGCCGACCAGCTGACCGGGGGCGCGGGCAATGACATGTTCCTGGTCGAGGCGCGGGTCTGCAGCACGCCGGACGGACTCGACCGGATCACCGATTTCACCCACGGACTCGACCGCGTCGGCTTCGGCGGCAATGTCAGCCTCGGGGGCCACAGCTTCTGGTCCGGCGACGCGGCGTCCTATGCCGACGCCTTCGCCACGGCCACGCAGAAGATCGCGTCCGCCGCCGCCGACGTCGTGGCTGTCCAGGTGGGGGGCGACGTGATCGTGTTCGCCGACACCAACCTCCACGACCACGTGGACGGCGCGGTGATCCTGGTCGGCCGGACCCTGGCGGACATCGACAGCTGGGACGTCTTCTAGTCCCCTTGGGTTTCCTGCGCCGCGCCGCGGCCTCGAACTAGGCCAGGGCGCGCCGGAGCGGGCGAGGTCGGGCGCTCCAATCCAGGTCAATGCGGTCGCCTCGGTTCTCTGGCAGTATTTCGCCATGGAAGCGGAACGGCGAGCCTCAGCGCGCGGCCAGAAGCCCGCAGCGTCCAGGTCATTCGCGCCCCTGGCCGGGGCCTGGCGGGTCGTCCGCTCGCCGCCGGTCCGGGCGCTGCTGTCCGCGGCGGTGTTCGCCGCCGCCGCCTGGCTCATCTGGCGTCAATTGTCCGCCATGTCCTGGGCGGGCTTCGTGGACGCGCTGGCCTCGACCACGCCCTGGGCGGTGGGCCTCAGCATCGCCCTGACCCTGGCCAGCTACGCCTGCCTGTCCGCCACGGAGTGGCTGGCGATTCGCGCGGTGGGCCATGCCCTTTCCTACCGTGACGCCGCCATGGTCGCCGTGCCGGCCTACGCCCTCACCAACAGCGCCGGCTTCAGCCCCGCGACCGGCATGGCGTTTCGCATCCAGCTCTACGGGCGCAAGGGAATCTCCTCCAGCCATGCCGCCGCCGTGGCGCTGGTCGCCGGCGCCGCCGTGACCCTGAGCGGCCTGATCGGCGCCGGCCTCGTGCTGGTGGTCGACCCGCAGAGCGCGGCCTCGGCCCTGCATGTCGGCGACTGGGGCGCCGTCGCCCTGGGCGTGCTGCTGGTCGCCCCCTCGGCCTTGTGGTTCCTCGCCTTCACCCGGCGGGCGCCGCTCTGGATCGGCGGCGGGCGGCCTTCCCGATTGTCGCCGCGCCTCCGCGCGCTCGGCCTGGCGGCCGGTCTCGGAGACTGGCTGTTCTCGGCGGCCGCGCTGTTCGTCCTGTTGCCGGATCCGGCGACCGCCATCTTTCCCGGCTTCCTGGTCGCCTACGTCGCGGGGTCGCTGCTGAGCGCCGCGGCAGGCGTGCCCGGCGGACTGGGGGTGTTCGAGGCGATCGTGCTCGCGCTGACCGCCGTCATGACCCAGGCGCATCAGACGGCCGCCGCCCTGCTCCTCTATCGCTGCGTCTACAGCCTGGGGCCGCTTGGGATATGGGGGGCGGTCACGCTGGGTCGCCGGTGGGTCCGACCCGGGCGGCGACCGACCTAGGACCGCGGCCCGGCAGGTCCGCTTTTCGCCACGAGTCGACATCCGCAGCTCGGGCTCAAGGCGGAATTCGAACACCGTCAGGCCCCGAACGCCCACAAAGCGCCTTGTTCAGGCACGATGGAAGGTCCGCCAATTTGGTTAACAGCGGTTCGGACGAACCGGTACGGAGGAAATTCCATGATCCGGCGTGCGTCGAAGGTGGTTATCGCGGGGGCGGTTTTGTTGGGAGTGGCGGGCCTGGGCGGCTGCGCCACCAAGAACTTCGTCAACGAGCAGGTGGCTCCCCTGTCCGCCCAGCTCACGGCCCAGGACGCGAAGCTGTCCGGCGTTGACGCCACGGCGCGCGAAGCGCTGGGACGGGCGGACGCCGCCGGCAAGCTCGCCGAGGGCAAGTTCCTCTATTCGATGGTGATGTCCGACGACAGCCTGAAGTTCCCGCCGGCCAAGGCGACGCTGTCGCCCGAGGCTCAGGCCAGGCTCGACACCTTCATCGAGAAGCTGAAGACCGACAATCGTAACGTCTATGTCGAGGTCCAGGGCCACATCGACGCCTCCGAAGCCAAGCAGGGCGGCTACCGCCTGGGCGAGCAGCGGGCCGAGGCGGTGCGGCGCTATCTGAACCAGCATGGCGTCGCGCTGAACCGGATCGGCGTCATCTCCTACGGCGCGGACGCGCCGGCGGCGCCGAGCAGCGACCGCGCGGGCCGTCAGGCGAACCGCCGGGTGGTCCTGGTCGTCCTGGTCTAGGCGCTGGGCCGTCACCCGTCTTCAACCGGCTGGTGAATGCGGCTGCATTCGGGGCTTCGCGCGACGATCCTGATGCGCGCCCGTGATCTTGTGCGGGGCGCCGGGGTCTCAGGTCGGCTATTGGAATGGCGATGACCGAGCGGCCGCAGAATCAGGAGTCGGATCTCCCGGCCGCGACGCTCCGCGCTCCTTCCGCCCGAACGGACCCGGCGTCGCCGGTGTCCGCCGAGGCGGCTGAGGCGCCGCGCGGCCTGTCGGCCTTCGTGGCGCAGGCCCGCCGGCAGCTGGTCCGGCGGCGTCGGCCGCTCACCGTGGCCCTGAGCGTCCTGGGGCACCTGCTGGTGCTCCTGGCGCTGCTGGCGCCGCACGCGGACACGCCGAAGGTGTTCGACCCCGAACCCATGATCGTGCAGCTGGTCAGGCTGCCGCCGCCGCCGCCGCCGCCGCCCGAACCGGCCCCGCCGCTGGTGGCCACGGAGCAGCCGTCCCCCGCCAAGCCTCCGCGGCGGCGGGACATCTTCCGAAAGACCCCTACACCGCCCCAGGTCGCTCCTCTGGCGGCGGGCGACGCCCCGACGGCGGCGCCCGGTGTCGAGGTCAGCGAGGCGCAACTGGCCGGGGCGGCGACCGCCGGCTCCGGCGCGACGGGCGGCGCCTGCAACATGCCGCGACGGCTGCAGAACGCGCTGCGAAAGGATCGGATGGTCCAGGCCGCCGTCGCCAACGCCCATCGCGGCAAGCCCATCATGGTGTGGGACGGCGACTGGATCCGGCGTCCCGACCAGGAAGGGAACGGGCTCGCCGCCGTCCGCGAGGCGATGATGTGGGAGATCGCGTTCGCGCCGGCGGCCTGCCGCGCCGAACCCGTGAACGGCCTCGTCCTGATTTCCCTGAACGACAGCCCCGGGTCCGCCCGGCTGGTCGTCGGGTCGGGCAGATGGCGGTGGTCGGACATGCTGTTTGCACGCACGGCCTCGGGGAGCGACGCCTCGTCCCGGCGATAGGACGCCCGCTAGTGCTTCGCCAGGGCGTCGAAGGTTTTCTGGTGCCGCTTGAGGAAGGCGCGGCTGCGGGCCGCGCGCGCCTCGTGCTCCATGTCATGCTCGACGGTTCCGACCAGGGCGCCGTCGGCGCGCTGGATGCGCACGGCGTCTCCGGCCTTCAGGGACAGGGCCGCGCAGACGGCCGGATCGAAGACGATAACGAGGTCCGCGCCCCGCTGCTCGAGTTTCAAGGCGATCATGGGAACCCTCCAAGGGTCGCTCAGACTAGCATTCTGCGCGCGTGACGTCTTGACCGTCCGCGCGGCGTCCCCCATCCGGGACGCCACATGGCCGTCTATACCGACATCACCGACGAGGAGCTGGCGCTCCTGCTCTCCGACTTCGATCTGGGAGCGCCCCTGTCCTTCAAGGGGATCGCCGAGGGCGTCGAGAACTCCAACTTCCTGCTGGAGACCCAGGCGGGCCGTTTCATCCTGACCATCTACGAGAAACGGGTGCGGGCCGAGGAACTGCCGTTCTTCCTGAACCTGCTGACCTGGCTGGCCGATCACGGCTATCCCAGCGCCGCCCCGGTGGCCGACCGCCAGGGTCAGGTGCTGAAGACCGTGCGCGGCAGGCCGGCCGCCATCGTCACCTTCCTGCCGGGCCTCTCCGTCCGCCGCCCGACCGCCGCCCATTGCCGCGAGGCCGGCGAGGGCCTGGCGCGCCTGCACCTGGCCGCGCAGGGATATCCCGGCGTCCGCGCCAACGACCTGGGCCAGGACGCCTGGGCGCCGATGTTCGAGCGCCTGGGCCCGGCGGCCGACGCGCTGAAGCCGGGGCTGGCCGCCACCATCCGTTCCGACCTTGAGCGGATCGCCGCCCGCTGGCCGTCCGACCTGCCCACCGGCATCATCCACGCCGACTATTTCCCCGACAACGTGTTCTTCAGCGAAGGCAGGTTCGCGGGGACCATCGACTTCTACTTCGCCTGCATCGACACCTTCGCCTACGACATCGCGGTGGCGCTGAACGCCTGGTGCTTCGAGGCCGACGGCAGCTTCAACATCACCAGCGCCCGGGCGCTGGTGGCGGGCTACGAGCGCCACCGGCCGCTGAGCGGGGCCGAGCGCGCCGCCCTGCCCGTCCTCGCCCATGGCGCGGCCATGCGGTTCTTCCTGACGAGACTGGCCGACTGGGGGGCGACCCCGGCCGGCGCCCTGGTCCGGCCGAAGGATCCGCTGGAATACGAGCGCAAGCTGGCCGTCCATCGCGAGGCGCCCGACCTGGTCCTGTTCGGTGAGCCGTCGTGACGCCGAATGTGGTGATCTACACCGACGGCGCCTGCTCCGGGAATCCCGGGCCGGGCGGCTGGGGCGCCGTGCTGATCTCGGGCGGCCACCGCCGCGACATCATGGGCGGCGAGCCCGCCACCACCAACAACCGCATGGAGCTGATGGCCGCCATCCAGGCGCTGGAGGCCCTGAAGAAGCCCTGCGCCGTCGAACTCCACACCGACAGCACCTACGTCATGAAGGGCATCTCGGAGTGGATTCACGGCTGGAAGAAGCGGGGCTGGCTGACCGCCGACAAGAAGCCGGTCAAGAACGACGACCTGTGGCGGCGCCTTGACCAGGCGCGCCTCCGTCACCAAGTCGACTGGCGATGGGTCAAGGGCCACGCCGGCCACGAACTCAACGAGCACGCCGACACGCTGGCTCGCCGGGGGTTGCAGGAAGCCCTGGTCAAGCCTTGACGGTTCAAGGCTGAACTCCCATATCGTTCAAGCTTGAACGAAAGGAGGCGCGCATGG
>DASUIJ010000081.1:0-2140 GCA_036279815.1 Phenylobacterium sp.
GGCGGCCGCCGGGACGTCCGGAGGCCAGCTTCTCGTGGGCGGAGACGATCATCTCCACCTCGCCGGGCGACAGTTTTCGTCGCCCCGTCAATGCGGCGTTGGCCACGACGCCCCCCCGATGCTGGTGATGGTTTCGGCGAACCCTGTAATCCAGCAACCACGACCGAATGGTTAAGGCCGGACCGCGACACAGCCGCGCGGGCGGAAGGGGCCCCCGGATCCGGGCGAAACCAGGAGGTCGGCAGGAGGTAGACTGTCCGTGGGCCGACGGTCGCGACGGCCTGCGGCGGCGGGCCTAGAGCGTGTCGCCGAGCCCGCGCGCGCCCCAGCGCTGGGCGCCGTTCAGGCTGGCCTGGCGCAGCATGGCGTTGGTGAAGTTCGCCCGCGAGATGTCGGCGTCGACCAGCAGGGCGTGGCGAAGATCGGCTCGGGCGAGGTCGGCGCCCTTCAGGCTGGCGCCCGTGAGGTTGCAGGGCAGGATCCGGTCGGCGCCCAGCAGCAGGGGTCCCATCTGGGCGTCCCGCAGGTCGGCGCCGCCCATCTTGGCGTTCATCAGGCGCGCCCCGCGCAGGTCGGCCCGACGCAGGTTGCAGGCCCGCAGGTCGGCGCCCTCGAGGTTGGCGCCCTGAAGCTGCACGCCTTCCATGTCCAGCCCGTAGAACACCGCGCCCTTGGCGGACAGCGCCGTCAGGTTGAAGCCGCGGATCACTTCCAGCGCGCGCAGGTCGGCGTTGTCGAACACGCTGGGACTGCCCTCGGCGCCGCCGGTCTCGCACCAGCGGGCGTGCTCCTTGATCATGTGCTGATAGGGCAGGTCGGACACGGCCTTGCCGGACGGCTGGTCGGTCAGCGCGCCGCGCATGTCGGCCTGGCTGATGTTCCACGACTGGGTCTTGGCGCCCACCAGGATGGCGTCGCGCAGGTCGGCCCCGGCCAGGTCCGCGCCGGAGAGGTCGGCGCCGGCCATGTTGGCGCCCGTCATGGTGCATTGCTTGAGGTTGGCGCGGATCAGCTTGGCGTCCTTGAGCACCGCGTCGGTGAAGTCGGCGCGCACGGCCATCACGCCGGACAGGCGCGAGCGTTCGAGGTTGGCGCCGGCCAGGATCGCGCCCTGCATTTCGCCCGCGCGGTTCAGGTGCTCCATGACCCGCAGGCCCTTTTCGCGGTCGCCCACGGCGATGGAGCCTTCGCGGAGGTCGGCCTCGAACAGGTCGGCGCCGGTGAGGTTGGCGTTGCGCATGCAGGCGCCGCGCAGGTCGGCCCGGCGCAGGGAGGCGTCCGTGAGGTTGGCGTTCTGCAGGTCGCAGCCGAACAGGTTGGCGTGGTCCAGCCGCGCGCCCTGGAGCAGGCAGCCGGCCATGATCGCGCCGGTGAAGTCGGCGTCCGACAGGTTGCGGCCGCGCAGGTCGATGTCGCTCAGGTCCTTCCAGGAGAACACCGCGCGGGCGCCGCCGGGCTTGGAACTCCACAGGCGGTCATGCTTGGCGCAGATGGCGTCGACCTCGGCCTGGTCGAGTCTCGGCATCTCCGGAGCGAGGGCGGTCTGAAGCGACATTTAGGCCAAGCCTTGGGCGTTACTTGGGTCCACCATATGGCCCGGCAATTAACGCGTTCTTTCCGGGGTTTAGGATTTCCGGGGCCGAACCTGGTTAACGGGTCGCCGGCCGATAGGCCTGGTAGAGCGGGGCGGCCTCGTCGGCCAGGACCCCCAGCTGCAGATCCACGCCGGCCTGGCGAAGCCGCTCCGCGCCCGCCCCTCCGGCGAATGCGGAGGCGTCCGCACTGGCCACCACCACCCGCGCGACCCCCGCCAGGATCAGCCGCTCCGAGCAGGAAACGCCGCCGGCGGAGCGCTCCGCACAGGGTTCCAGGGTCACATAGGCCGTGGCGCCGGCCGCCCGTGGCCCCGCCGCGTCGAGCGCGACTTCCTCGGCGTGGGGCCGCCCGCCGACCCCGGTGGCGCCCTCGCCCGCGACCTGACCGTCCTTAACGATGACGCAGCCGACGGACGGATTGTCGCCGGTCCGGCCGACATTCACCGAAGCCAGGGCGATGGCGCGGCGCATGACCGCCAGGTCGGTGGGAGAGAGGTCCATGCCGCCTTGTCGCCCAGGCGCGGGCGGCCGCGCAAGCGCCTCGC
>DASUIJ010000082.1:0-4670 GCA_036279815.1 Phenylobacterium sp.
GACCTCGCCGAGGCTCTCGGACATCCGCGCGTGCAGGGCGTGGACGTCGTCCTCGGTGTAGTAGCCGCGCCCGACGCCGGACTGGTTGGTGACCACGAACACCCACCATCCCGCCGCGTTGAAGGCCGCCACCGCCTCGCGGGCGCCCTCGATCCAGCGGAAGTCCTCCCAGCGGGACACATAGCCGGGGTCTTCGTTGAGCACCCCGTCGCGGTCCAGGAACAGGGCGGGGCGGGTGGGAATGTCGGCTCGGATCTCGGTCTGGGTCACGGGACGATCTTATAACCCAGGACGCGGCGGGAGCGCGCGCTTTCGCATTGCCGCAAGGCCGGTCTATGGTCGCCGCTGCAAATCAGTCCAGAGGGTCGCCTTGGCCGAACCATCGTCCGCCTCCGCCGTCCTGTCCCTCGAAAACCTGAAGGTCGACTTCCATACCCATGACGGGACCGTGGAGGCGGTGCGCGGCGTGTCGCTGGCCGTTCTGCGCGGCGAGACCCTGGGCGTGGTCGGCGAGAGCGGCTCCGGCAAGAGCCAGACCTTCATGGCCGTGATGGGCCTGCTGGCCCGCAACGGCGCCGCCTCCGGGTCCGCCAGGTTCCAGGGCCAGGAGATCCTGGGCCTCAAGACGGGCGCCCTGAACAAGGTGCGGGGCTCGAAGATGACCATGATCTTCCAGGACCCGCTGACCGCGCTCACCCCCCATGTGCGGATCGGCGAGCAGATCGCCGAGCCCCTGCGCCGGCACCTGGGCCTGTCCGGCCAGGCGGCCATGGTCGAGGCCAGGCGCTGGCTGGACCAGGTCCGCGTCCCCGACGCCGCCACAAGGCTGCGCCAGTATCCGCACGAGCTCAGCGGCGGCATGCGCCAGCGGGTGATGATCGCCCAGGCCATGGCCTGCAAGCCCGAGCTGCTGATCGCCGACGAGCCGACCACCGCGCTGGACGTCACCGTCCAGGCCGAGATTCTCGACCTGATGGCCGAGCTGAAGCGCGAGACCGGCGCGGCCATGGTGCTGATCACCCACGACATGGGCGTGATCGCCCGGCTCGCCGACCGGGTCTGCGTGATGAAGGACGGCGCCTATGTGGAGGAGGGGCCGGTCGAGTCCATCTTCGAGCAGCCGAAGAGCGACTACACGCGCGCCCTGCTCGACGCGATCCCGAGGCTCGACCGCACCGACCGCGGCGGCCGCCCGACCCCGGCGCCGGTGGCGGCCGACGCCCCCGTCGTGGTCGAGGGCAAGGACATCAAGGTCTGGTTCCCCATGCGCGAGGGCCTGTTCGGCGGGACCCGCAACCTGCGCGCCGTCGACGGGGTGAGCCTGGAGGTCCGCGAGGGCGAGACCCTGGGCGTGGTCGGCGAGAGCGGCTGCGGCAAGTCCACCCTGTCGCGGGCGATCCTCAACCTGTTGCCGCCCACCTCGGGGGTGGTCACGGTCATGGGCCAGGACATCACCCATGCCGACCGCGAGGCCATGCGCTCGGCTCGCCGGGACCTGCAGATCGTCTTCCAGGACCCGATGGCCAGCCTCGACCCGCGGATGACCATCGGCGATTCCATCGCCGAGCCGCTGATCGTCTTCCGGCCCGACTTCGCCCGCCGCGAACGCGACGCCGAGGTGCGCGGGATGATGGAGCGCGCCGGCCTCTCGCCCGAGCTGATCAACCGCTATCCCCACGAGCTGTCGGGCGGCCAGAACCAGCGGGTGGGCATAGCCCGCGCCATGATCCTGAAGCCCAAGCTGGTGATCTGCGACGAGGCCGTGTCGGCGCTGGACGTCTCGATCCGCGCCCAGATCATCGACCTGCTGATCCAGCTGCAGCGCGAGATGGGCCTGGCGATGATCTTCATCAGCCACGACCTGGCGGTGGTGCGCGAGATCAGCCACCGGATCATGGTGCTCTATCTCGGCCGGGTGATGGAGCTGGCAGACCGCGACCGGCTCTACGCCCACCCGCAGCACCCCTACACCAAGGCCCTGCTCTCGGCGGCGCCGATCCCCGACCCCAGGATCGAGCGCACCCGCCAGCGCCTGAAGCTGGCCGGAGAGCCGCCCAGCCCGATGGACCCCCGCAGCGCCCTTCGCTTCCTGCCCTCGCGCCTGTCGGCCGATCCCCTGGCCCAGATCTATGTGCCGGAACTGAAGGAGGTGGCGCCCGGCCACCTGGTCTCCGAGTTCGATCCGCTCTGAGCGCCCGGCCTGTGGGCTTCAACGTCGCGGCAACACTTCGCGGCTAGGCTGGCGCGGACATTCGCGGTTCGGGATCTGCCTTTTGGAAATCGAAGTCCTCCGACCCCAGGAGCTTTCGGCTGCGCGCCTGGCGCGCTGGGCCGAACTCCAGGCCGCCGACATCGTGCTGGACAGCCCGTTCCTGTCGCCGGGATGGTCCCGCGCCGTCGAGCGGGCCCAGGGCAAGGGCGCCCATGATTTCCGGGTCGCGGTGGCCCGCCAGGACGGCCGGGACGTGGCGTTCCTGCCGCTTCGCACCGGCGCCGTCACCGCCATGCCGGTGGGCGCGCCTATGTGCGACTACCAGGGCATGGTGTGCGAGGCGGACGTCGAGATCGACCCCAAGGCCCTGGTCCGCGCCGCCGGCGTCCAGCGCTACGACTTCTCCTGCATGCTGGAGAGCCAGGCGGCCTTCGCGCCCTTCGCCCGCGGCCGCGACCTGATCCATGTGATCGACGTTGCCCAGGGCTACGCCGCCTACGAGGCCTCCCGCCGGGAGGCCGGCAGCGGGATCCTCAAGGACCTCGACAAGAAGCGCCGCAAGGCCGAGCGGGACTTCGGCGAGGCGCGCTTCACGGCCTATTCCCGGTCCCGGGCCGATTTCGACCGGCTGATCGCCTGGAAGTCCGCCCAGTTCACGGCCACCGGCCAGACCGACATCTTCAGGACGGGCTGGACCCGGAGGCTGATCGGCGAGCTGTTCGAAAGCCGCGATCCCGACTTCGGCGCCACCCTGTTCACCCTGCACTTCGGCGACGAGCTGGCGGCGGCGCACCTGCACCTGCACGGCCGGCGGACCATCCACGCCTGGCTGATCGCCCACGACCCGAAGTTCGACCGCTATTCGCCGGGCATCCAGCTGTTCCAGGACGTGCTGCGCTGGATGGACGACACGCCCTATCAGCGCATGGACCTCGGCCCGGGCGACTATCAGTTCAAGCGCTCGCTCGCCAATGCGGGCCAGTGGGTGACCTACGGCTTCGTGGGCCTGGCCTCGCCGGCCAGCCTGCTGCGGGAGGCGGCCTACAGCGTGCGCGCCGCGGTCGAGGCCCTGCCTCTGGGCAAGGTCTCGGAGCTGCCCGGCAAGGCCATGCGGCGCCTGGACGTGATCCGCGGCCTGCACTGACGCAGGCCGGCCGGCCGTGGACCTGCGACGCGCGAGCCGTTGCCGTTCAGCCGCCTCGCCGTTAGAGGTGGCCTCCGTTTTCATCCCGGCCCAGACCATGACCCTTTCTCTCGACGATATCCGCGCGGCTGCCGAGCGGCTGAAGGGGCGCATCGAGCGCACGCCTCTTCGCCATTCCCGGACGCTGTCGGAGATTACCGGGGCCGAGGTGTGGGTGAAGTTCGAGAACCTGCAGTTCACCGCCGCCTACAAGGAGCGCGGCGCGCTCAACACCCTGCTGCAGCTCTCCGACAACGAGGCCAAGCGCGGCGTGATCGCCGCCTCGGCCGGCAACCACAGCCAGGGCCTGGCCTATCACGCCGCCCGCCTGGGCGTGCCGGTGACCATCGTCATGCCCAAGAACACGCCCTTCGTGAAGGTGCAGCAGACCCGCGCCCACGGGGCCGAGGTGGTGATCGACGGCGACACCTATGACGAGGCCGCCGCGGTCGCGCAGAAGCTCTGCGAGGCGCGGGAGCTGACCTTCGTCCACCCGTTCAACGACCTGAAGGTGATGGCCGGCCAGGGCACGGTGGCGCTGGAGATGCTGGAGGACCAGCCGGACATCGAGATCATGCCGATCCCCATCGGCGGCGGCGGGCTGATCGCCGGCTGCGCCACGGCGGCCAAGTCGCTGAACCCGGCCATCCGCATCATCGGCGTGGAGCCGGCCATGTACCCCTCGTTCACCGCCAAGATGCGCGGCGTGAACGGCGCGGCCGGCACAGGCGGGGCGACCATCGCCGAGGGCATCGCCGTCAAGCAGGTGGGCGAGCTCAGCTACGGGGTCGTCCGGCCGCTGATCGACGAGGTGCTGCTGATCGAGGAGCCGTTCCTCGAGCGCGCCGTGGCCCTCTACTGCAATGTGGAGAAGACGGTGGCCGAGGGCGCGGGCGCGGCCTCCCTGGCCGCCCTGCTGGCCCATCCGGACAAGTTCCGCGGCAAGAAGGTCGGGCTGATCCTCACCGGCGGCAACATCGACACCCGCCTGCTGGCCTCGGTCCTGACCCGCGAGCTGGTGCGCGAGCAGCGCCTGGTGTCCCTGCGGATCATCGGCGACGACCGGCCCGGCCTGCTGGCCACCGTCTCCAGGGTGATCGGCGAGATGGGGGCCAACATCATCGAGGTGGCGCACAACCGCCTCGCGCTGGACGTCCCCGCCAAGGGCGCCGAGTTCGACGTGATGATCGAGACCCGCGACGCCCAGCATACCCAGGAGGTGATGGACGCCCTCCGTGATCGCGGCTACCCGCCGCGCGTAGTCTAGGACCGACC
>DASUIJ010000083.1:0-7955 GCA_036279815.1 Phenylobacterium sp.
GCCTGATCGGCGGCGGCCACCCGGTGGGCGCCACCGGCGTGCGCATGGCGCTGGACGCCTTCAAGCAGGTGACCGGCCGGGCCGGCGACTATCAGGTCGAAGGCGCCAGAACCGTCCAGACCCTGAACATCGGCGGCTCGACCACCACCACCGTCAGCCTCGTCGTCGGGGTCTGATCATGAGCGATCTCGTGACGGACGCGGCGGCGCTTGCGCCGTTCCGCGAAGCCCACCTCATGCCTGTGGACCTGGACGTCGAGCGCCGCGCCGACGGAACCATCCTGATCACCTCCAGGGTGCCCCTGCGCCCCTATGACGCCAACATCCCGGCGGCGTTCGCCCGGCGGGCGGCGGAGTCCGGGGACAAGCCGGCCCTGGCCCAGCGGGGCCGGGACGGGGAGTGGGCGTTCACCTCCTTCGCCCAGCTCAAGCGCGACATGGATGCGGCGACCCAGTGGCTGATGGACCAGCCCCAGGCGGGACCGGTGCTGATCCTGGCGGGCAACACCCCGGCCTTCGCGGTGATGAGCTTTGCGGCCCAGGCGTCCGGGCGCGCCGCCTGCCCGGTCAGCGTCACCTATGCGGCGCTCGGCGGCGACTACGGCCGGCTGGCCCACGTGATCGCCAAGGTGAAGCCCGCGGTGGTGTTCGCCGAGGACAGCGCCATGGCGGCCGGCGCGCTCGAGACCCTGGACCTGGCCGGGGCGAGCATCGTCACCACCGATCCCTCGAAACTGTCCAAGCCGGCGACCTCCTACGCACAGGTGCTGGAGACGGCCCCGACGCCCGCGGTCGCGGCCTCGATCGCCGGCCTGAAGCCCCAGGACCGCGCGGCCCTGATGTTGACCTCGGGCTCCACCGGCCTGCCCAAGGTCGTCCCGATCACCTTCGACAACCTCGCCGCCAACAGCACCCAATGCCAGCAGACCATCGGCGAGGCCGCCGGCTGGCACGAGGTGATGCTAGACTGGCTGCCCTGGCACCACGCCGCAGGGGCCTTCGTGTTGCGGACCACGCTTCTGGAAGGCGGCACGCTCTATATCGACGACGGCAAGCCGGCGCCGGGCCTGTTCGAGACCTCGATCCGCAACCTGCGGGAAATTTCGGTCAGCTATTTCAACAATGTGCCGCTCGGCTACACCATGCTGGTCGAGGCCCTGGAGAAGGACCCCGTGCTGCGGGCGACCTTCTTCAAGAAGATGCGGCTGATGCTCTATGGCGGGGCCGGTCTGTCGCAGACCGTGCATGACCGTCTGCAGGCCTGCGCGGTCGCCGAGACCGGCTGCCGGATCATGATGACCAGCGGCTACGGCATGACCGAGACCGTCTCGGCCTTCATGGTCATCCACTTCGAGACTGACAAGGTGGGCATCGGCCTGCCCGCGCCAGGGACGACCCTGAAGTTGGCGCCCGTCGGCGACCGCTACGAGGTCCGCGCCCGCGGCCCCAATGTCACCAAGGGCTATCTGGACGAACCCGAGAAGACGGCGCTGGCCTTCGACGAGGAGGGGTTCTACCGCACCGGCGACCTGGCGGTGTTCCACGATCCGGCCGACCCGGCCCAGGGCCTGGCCTTCGCAGGCCGTGCGGCGGAGGAGTTCAAGCTCTCGAGCGGGACCTGGGTCTATGGCGGGTCCCTGCGCGACGGCCTGCTCAAGGCCCTGTCGCCGCTGGTGCTGGACCTGGTGCTCTGCGACGACGGCCGCCCTTATCTGGGGGTGATGCTGTGGCCGACGGCCGGCGCCGATCCGGAGGAGATCGCCCGGCGGCTGGCGGCCTTCAACCTTGACCAGCGCGGCGGCGCGGCGCGGGTCAAGCGGGCCCTGCTGCTCACCGAGCCGCCAAGCGCCAACGCGCACGAAATCTCCGACAAGGGCACGATCAATCGCCGCGCCGTCATCGACCGCCGCGCGCACGAGGTGGAACGGCTGTTCGCCGAGGCGCCCGACGCGGGCGTGATGGCGCTGGGATAGGGCGCTGGGCGTCACAACTTCCGCGTCATCGCCGGCCTCGTGCCGGCGATCCTTGCGACGGAGATCCTAGATGGCTGGGACAGGCGCGGCCATGACGTCGAGAGGGGAGGAGATTGCCCCCTAGCTCTGAGAATGCGGTTTCCAGTCCGCGCCGGGCCGGGCGTAGTCGGCGCTGAACCAGCGGGGGTAGCCGTGCAGGGTCTGGCCGCCGTCGATCAGAATCTCGGCGCCGGTGATGTAGCCGGCCGCCTCGCCGCAGAGGAAGACCGCCATGCGGGCGATGTCCTCCGGCTTGCCCAGGCGGCCGACCGGCGTGTTGGAGAGCGCGTCGGCGCGAACGGCGGGGTCGTCGATCAGCGATCTGGTCATGGCCGTCTCGATGACGCCCGGCAGGATCAGATTGACCCGGATACGATGCATGCCGAGCTCCGAGGCCAGGGACCTGGCCAGCATGCGCACGCCGGACTTCGACGCCGCATAGGCGCCCAGCAGGTCGCAGACGTGGGTGGCGGCGGTGGATGCATTCATGACGATGGCGCCGCCTCGGCCCCCGTCACGCATCAGCCGCGCCGCGCCCTGGGCCATCAGGAAACCGCCGTTGAGATTGATCTCCACATGCCTGCGCCACTGGTCGAAGGGCAGGTCGATCAGGGCGCCGTAGCGGCCGTAGCCCGCATTGACGAAGGTGGCGTCGAGGCGGCCGAAGCGGGCGCCGATAGCTTCGAACAGGGTGGCGACGGCGTCCGGATCCGTCTGATCGCAGGCATGGGCCAGGACCTCGCCGCCAGCCGTGCGAAGGGCCTCGGCGACCGTGTCCAGGGCCTCGGCCCGGCGGTCGGTGACCACCACATGAGCTCCCGCTTTTGCGAAGGCGGCCGCAGCCGCCGCCCCGATGTCGCCCGCCGCGCCGGTGACCAGCGCGGTCATGCCCGTGAAGTCGCCCAGGGTGCATTTTCTCCGAATTTCGCCGGCGCCTGTCGCCTTGCGGGGATCAACTAACTTGCATAGAAAGACTATCTTATCACCCCGGCTCGCGGGGGCCGAGGGGGGCAGTCTAATGCCGGATTATGTGGTGGTGCTGGCCGTCAATGCGGGGGTCATTCTGGCCCTGTTCGTCCTGGCCTGGGCGATCTGCGTGGCGCAGAAGGACTGCACGCCGGTCGACAGCCTGTGGGGGCTGGGCATGGGCGTGGTGGCGATCTCGACCTATCTGCAGACCGGCGGCGGCACCCAGAGGCGCATGGTGCTGACGGGAATCTGCGTGGCATGGGCCCTGCGGCTCGGCGGCTACATGCTCTGGCGCTGGCGCGACCACGGGCCCGACGGTCGCTATGTGCGCATGTTGGACAAGGCCAAGGCTGAGAAGGGCTGGGGCTACGGCTATGCCGCCTTCCGGCTGGTGTTCATGCTGCAGATGCCGCTGCTGTGGCTGGTCTGCCTGCCGATCCAGCTGGGCCAGGTGGCGGCGGAGCCCGGCAAGCTGGGTGGCGTGGGCCTGGCCGGGGCGGCCCTGGCGGTGTTCGGCCTGATCTTCGAGAGCTTGGCCGACTGGCAGCTGGTTCGGTTCAAGAAGACCCCCGGCAACGAGGGCCAGGTGATGGACCGCGGTCTGTGGCGCTATACCCGGCATCCCAACTATTTCGGCGACGCCTGCGTCTGGTGGGGTCTGTGGCTGGTGGCGGCGGAAACGACGCCGGGCGTGTTCGCCGTCGTCGGGCCGGCCTACCTCGTGTTCACCCTGACCCGCTGGAGCGGCGTGCCGACGGTCGAGGGCCGCCTGCGCCGCCGCAAGCCGGCCTACGAGGATTACATGAAGCGCACCTCGGGCTTCTTCCCGTGGCCGCCCAAGCCCCGTGGAGCGGACTGAACCATGACCCTGCCGTCGCATATCGCCGAGCGCCTGCGGTTGCCGGCGATCGCCGCCCCGATGTTCCTGGTCTCAGGCGTCGAAATGGTGCTGGCCGCCTGCAAGGCCGGGATCATCGGATCCTTCCCGGCCAACAACGCCCGCACCCTGGAGGAGCTGGACGCCTGGATGGCCCAGATCGTCCGCACCCTGCCGGCCGACGCCCCGCCATGGGCGATCAATATCATGGTCCACCGGACCTACGCCCGTTGGGAGGAGGAGCTTGAGCTGGTGCTCAAGCACAAGCCCCCCATCGTGATCACGGCCCTGGGCAGCCCGCAGGCGGTGGTGGAAACCATCCACGGCTATGGCGGCCTGGTCTATGCGGACGTCAATTCTCTGACCTTCGCCGAGAAGGCGGCCCGGACGGGGGCGGACGGCCTGATCCTGGTGGCGTCCGGCGCGGGCGGCCATACCGGCCACACCGCCGGCTTCGCCCTGGCCCCGGCGGTGCGCGAGATGTTCGACGGCACCATTGTGCTGGGCGGTGGGATCGGCTCGGGGCGGGCGGTGCGCGCGGCCCGGGTGCTGGGCGCGGACCTGGCCTATCTGGGCACCCGGCTGATCGCCTGCGAGGAGAGCCTGGCGGTCCCGGCCTACAAGCAGATGCTGATCGAGTCCAAGGCCGACGACATTGTCACCTCCGCCGCCCTGACCGGCATTCCGGCCAACTGGCTGAAGGCGAGCCTGTTCGCCGCCGGCTACGACGCCGAGGGGCTGAAGGCCAGGGCGGAGATCGACCTTGGCCGGCCCGAGGACGCCGCCAGGCGCTGGCGCGATGTGTGGGCCGCGGGCCACGGGGTGGGCGAGGTGCGCGCCATCGAGCCCCTGGGCGTCATTGTCGATGATCTGATGGTCGGGTACGCCGAGGCGGCCCTGGTGGGCTGAGCGGCGGGCTTGACAAGGTCGGCGGGGGACAGAAGGTGCGCGCGCTCCCCAACCGAGGCGACATGGCCGACTCCAGCCGCATTCCCAGCCCTGACGCCTCGCCGCTGACCCAGCTGGTCCAGGCCAACTCGGCGACCCGGGCGCTGAACATCCTGGGCGACCGGTGGACCCTGATGATCCTCTATCTGGCGTTCCAGAGGGTGCGGCGGTTCGACGAATTCCAGAGCCGGATCGGACTGGCGCGCAGCCTGCTGATCGACCGCCTGCGCCGCCTGCAGGCCGCCGGCATCCTCCAGCGCGTGCGCTATCAGGAGCGGCCAACGCGGGAGGAGTACCATCTCTCCGAGATGGGTCTGGATCTCTACAGTCTGGCCCTGATGATCATCCGCTGGGAGAAGCGCTGGTTCTACGATCCCGCCAATCCGGCTCACCGCCTGAAGCACAGGTGCGGCAAGGACTTCACGCCCGAGTTTCGCTGCGCTCATTGCGGCGAGCTGGTCAGCCCCCGCGACGTCTATGTCGAGGACGGCCCGGGTGCGGGGTTCGAACCGTCCCCGCCGCCGCGGGCGCAGCGGCGCTCGATCGTGCCCCCTGGTTCGCTCAACCACGGCAATCCGATGCTGGACCGGGCCTTCCAGGTCCTGGGGGACCGGTGGACCAGCCATGTGATCGCCTCGGCCTTCATGGGGCGCCGGCGGTTCAACGATTTCCAGAGTGCGCTGGGGGTGGCGCCCAACATCCTGTCCGACCGGCTGTCGCGCCTGCTGGAGATCGGGGTGCTAAGGCGCGAACTCTATCAGCAGCGACCCGACCGCTGGGAGTACCGGCTGACCGATGCGGGGCGGGACCTCTATCCGCTCATCGCCGAGCTGAACCGCTGGGGTGACCGCTGGCTTGACGACGGCAAGGGTCCGCCGCTGATCACCTATCACCGCACCTGCGGCCACCGGCTGGAAGCCAGGATCACCTGCGACCAGTGCGGTGAGGTCGCCGACGTCACCAACGTGACGCCGGGGGCCGTCGGCCCGGCCTAGCTATTTGGCGACCGGCCGGGAGATCATCTCCCGGAGTTCGTCGGTCAGGGGCGCGCCGGCCTTCATGCCGGAGCTGATCCGGCCGTCGAAATATTCCCGCCATTCGCAGACCAGCAGGCCGCGAAACTCCAGGGAACCCGCATAGGGGATGGCGACGTGCTCGCCGGTGGTGAGCCAGAACTCGTCGACGCCCTCCATGAACAGGCGGTCCTGGGACTCGGCGTGGTCGAAGATGCGCCACTTGTTGGTCTTGATGATCTTGGCCATGCCTTCGAGCGCGGCGCGCATGGCGGCCTTGCCGCGGATGGCCGGGGCGTAGCCGCCGGAGTTGCGCCAGACGATGTCGTCGGTGACGTGGACCAGCACCCCTTCAACGTCCTGCTTATGCCAGGCGTTGATGATCGCATCGAGGACCGGGTAGAGGCGCGGCATCTTGGGCTCCTGGGCGAAGGCGGGGGTCGTGGCCAACGCGCCTGTGGCGGCGGCCAGGGTGATCAGGGTGCGACGGTCGAACGACATGGGATGGGACATCATCGGGCCAGGGGCCGGTCGAGCAGCATTTCGACCTGTGGGCTGAGCGGTTCGCCGGCCTTCTGCTGGGCGGCGACGCCGAGGTCGACATAGTCGCGCCAGCCGATGATCAGGCCGTCGCGGAATTCGAGCACTCCGGCATAAGGGGTTGCGACCCGATGCCCCGCGGCGGTGGTGTAGTCGTCGACCCCCTCGATGAACAGGCGGTCGCCGGACTCGGCATGGGCGAAGATGCGCCATTGGATGGCGTGCATGTCGCCATGGAAGCGCTTGAGCAGCTTGGCGGCGGTGGCCTTGCCGCGCACGGGCGGCATGGCGGCGGCCGCATAGTGCCAGACGATGTCGTCGGCCATGTGGGACAGGACGCCATCGATATCCTTGGCCTGCCAGGCTTCGATGACCTTCAGGAGGGTGTCGTAGTGGCGGCCCATTGGGAGCTCATTTTCGGAGGGAGGGAGGCGGCCGGGCGGCGAACCGCCCGGCCGGAACCGGGGTCTAGAAGGCCGCCGACACTTCCATGCCGAAGGTGCGCGGCGCGCCGAACGAGGACATCTCATCGTTGAAGAACACGATGATGTTCGTGCGGTAGAGCTCGTCGGTGAGGTTCTTGCCGAACACCGACACGCTCCAGGCCTTGTCGGGCGAGGTGAGGGTCACCCGGCCGTCCAGGGTGCCGTAGGCCTTCTCCCAGGAAGTGTTTTCCGGCGCCCAGGGCATCTTGCCCTGCCACTTGTAGCTCAGGCGCGCGGACAGGGCGTCTTCCCAGGATCCGACGGAGGTGGTCACCTCGGCGCCGACCGCCCCTTGCCATTTCGGCGTGCGCTGCATCATGTGGCCGGAATTATTGACGCCGGCGAAGATGAACCGGTCGTACTTGGCGTCCACATAGCTGCCGCTCATCCAGCCATGGAACCAACGGTTCGGGGCATATTGGAGGTCGGTCTCGGCGCCCTTGATGGTGGCGCCCGGCGCATTGCTGATGACGTTGCAGAGGCATGACGCGAGCGTCTGCTGCACCTGCAGGTCGGTGTACTTCATGTTGAAGACGGCCGAGTTCCAGCGGACGGTGCGGTCGAACAGCTCGGTCTTGAAGCCGACTTCGTAGTTGGTGACCGTCTCGGGATTGTAGGGCGTGGCCGCGGCGAAGGCGTTGGACGCATCGTTCTGGAAGCCGCCGCCCTTGAAGCCGACCGACACGGTCGCATAGGCCATGCTGGTCTCGTTGGGCGTCCAGCGCAGCGTCGCCTGAGGCGTCAGCTTGGTCCATTTTTGACCGTAGTTGGTGGAGAAGTTTACCGCCAGCGGGGTCAGGGGCGCCGTGTCGAGCGGGTGTAGTCTGTCGCCTGTGGCGACGATGACGCCCCGCTGGTCGCCGCCTTTGGTGTCCTGGGTGTAGCGGGCGCCGACTTCCAGCTTGAGGGTGTCGGTGAGCTTGTAGCCGAGCTGGGCGAAGGCGGCGATGTCCTCGTTGTGGCCGTGATCGTCCCAATGGGATTCGCCGGACAGGGTCGGCAGAACCTGGGATTCACCCCAGAAGCGGTTGAACTGGTGGACCTTGCTCTTCTGATAGTAGGCGCCGACGATCCAGTCGAGCTTGCTTTCGGTGTTGGTGGAGGTGAGGCGG
>DASUIJ010000084.1:0-4614 GCA_036279815.1 Phenylobacterium sp.
ACCGCCTCGTAGATGATATCCTTGGTGATGTTGCCGTCGGCGGCCATCTGGCGAACTCCTCAACCCATGGGGCGGCGCACGGTTGAGGCGCCGCAGTCTTCTCGGCCGGCACCCTCTCAAGAGAACCTTTCAGAGTCAATAAAGATGACGTGGGCGTCACTTTTCGGCTCTGGGGTATCCTTGCGCCTCCCCCGTTCGTCTTGGGTCCAGGGACACCGAAGAGGCCGCCATGGACAATATCGATGACACCACCGCCCGGCAGCTGCGCGCCACCTGGTTCCGCTATCTCGACACCATCGAGCCGCTGAGGGCGCCGCTGCACGCCTACTGCCTGAAGCTGACCCGCGACGTCTGGGACGCGGAGGACCTCGTGCAGGACGTTCTGCTGAAGGGGTTCGCGATGATCGGCCGGGGCGACCTGCACGGGCCCGGCAGCCCGGTGGCCGACGCCAGGGCCTATCTGTTCCGCTGCGCCACCCACCAGTGGATCGACGCCCAGCGCAGGCTGGCCCGGCTGCGCGGCCTGCCCGCCGACCCGCCCCCGCCCAACCCGGCCCCGCCGGAGACCGCGCGCATGGCCGGCGAGGTCCTGTTCGCCGCCGCCTCGCCCCAGGCCCGCGCCGCCCTGGTCCTCAAGGAGGTGTTCGATTTCACCCTGGAGGAGATCGCCGACGCCCTGCGCACTACGGTGGGCGGCGCGAAGTCCGCCCTGCGCCGGGGACGCGAGGCCCTGGCCGAGCCGCCGCCCGCCGCGGACTCGGGCCGGCCGGGCCCGTCGGCCGAGCTGGTGGACCGCTTCGTCGACGCCTTCCACGCCCGCGACGTGGCGCGGCTGACGGCGGTGCTGTCCCAGTCCTGCTCGATCGAGGTGCCGGGCGTCGGCGGGGGCCGGGGACGGCACGGCGGCTGGGCGGAGGCCAGCGTCGGCCATTCCGGGGTCCGCCTGCGACCCCGCGTCTATCGCGGCGAGACCGTGATCCTGTTCTTCGACGACCAGGACCGCCTCTACGACGTCACCCGGCTGGAGGAGGCGGACGGCCTGGTCAGCCGGCTGATCCATCACTGCTTCTGCCCCGAGACGGTCCGGGCGATCGGCGACGAGCTGGGCCTGCCCACCGCCCCCTGGGGCCACCACCAGCCGCCGCAGGTGCTGGAGCAGATGATCGCCACCACCACCCTGCCCTGGGGCGCGGCGGGGATGACCCACCACTAGCTCAGTCCGCCGCCGCCTCGATGGCGTCGATGTCGGCGTCCGAGAGGCCGAAGTGGTGGCCGATCTCGTGGACCAGCACGTGGGTCACCAGCTCGGCCAGGGTGACGTCGCCGCGCTCGGCCCACTCGTCGAGGATCGGCCGGCGGTAGAGGAAGATCCTGGCCGGCTCGGGGCTGGGGTCGAACACCGAGCGCCGCGCCATGTCGACCCCCTGGTAGAGGCCGGTGAGCTCGAAGGCGTCGGCGATGCCCAGGTCGTCCAGCACATGGTCGGCGGGGAAGTCGTCGACCCGGAAGACCACGTCGCCGGTCAGGCGGCGAAATCCGTCCGGCAGGGCGGCGAAGGCCTGCTCGGCCAGGGCCGCCAGGTCGTCCAGGGACGGCGCGCGGCCGGAAGCGTCACTCATCGGGCACCACGATATGCGGGGATTCGGGCAGCCGGACCTCGAACAGCCCGATGTCCAGCGGCTGCTGCGGCTTCACCGGGCGCAGGGGCTGGCGGGTCAGGGCGCGCAGGGACTGCGGGTCCACCGGCTCGCGGGCCTTGCGCCGGGCCTCCCGCGCCTGGGCCGCCGACAGCTCCGGCGCGGCCGACAGGGGCCGCCAGTAGGAGACCTGCAGGCGCCAGACGGTCTTCGGCCGCTCGGCGGGCGGGGCGGGCCAGCGGCGGCCGTCCTTCAGCACCGGCTTCACCGCCCGGGGCGGGCGGCCCTCCTGCGCCACCTCGACCAGGCGGCAGAACCGGTCCTCGATCGCGACCTGCGGCCCGCGGCCCGGCCGCTCGTCGTCGACCCGCCCGGCCAGGGCGTCCAGGGCCGCCTCGCGGGTGGCGTAGGCGGGTCCGGCCAGTCCGCTGGCGAAGGTCACCCCCTCGCCGGCAAGCCGACCGGCCTCGCGTTCGCGCGCGGCCCGGCCCACCGGACCGGACAGGGCCGTTTCAGCATCGGTCGCCACAGGGTACAGGATCGCCGTCATCGGCGGATCATCGCCGAAAATCGCAGACGAGCCTATGTTCGACGAGATGATTCGGGATCGACGCGGACGGTCGTCGGGGGCGACGCGATGAGCGAGCTGGAACTGATCCTGGCGGCGTCCGCCGGTTCGGTGCTGCTGGCCCTGTGCGCCACGCTCTGGGCCCTGACCCAGCGCCGCCTGGGCCAGGACCGCATCGACGCCCTGCGCGAGGAGATCGCGGCGCTCAAGGCCAGCGCCGAAACCGCCCAGGCCTCGGCCGAGGCCTTCGATTCCGCCCTGCTCGCGGTCGAGGACGGCCAGGCCCTGCTGGCCTCCGGCGAGGAGAGCCTGACCATCTGCGGCGCGGCGCTGGGCCTGGCCCATCCCGATCCCCAGGCCGTGGTCTCCGCCCTGATGCGGGCCGATCCCGACCATGCGCGGCGCCTGCGCGCCCTGTTCGAGCGCGGCGAGACCTGCGCCTTCGAGGTGCGCGGTCCCGGCGGCGTGGTGGCGGTCGAGGGCCGGGCGGCCGGCGCCCTGGCCTGGCTGCGGCTGTCGTCGGTGGTCGGCGAGGACACCGGCCTGCCCACCGCGCCCCGCTTCGCCGCCCTGCTGGACGCCCGCACCAGCCCCGCCTGGATCGCCGCCGCCGACGGCGCCGCGGTCTGGGTCAACGCCGCCTGGCTCTCGGCGGTGGGCGCCGCCAGCCTGGACGACGCCTCGGCCCGCCGCGCCACCTTCGACAAGGCCGCCGACACCCTGGCCAGCGAGGCCGCCAACCTGGGCCAGAAGCGCGAGGCCGTGCGCTGGGTCAGCTTCGAGGGCCGCCGCCGCGCCCTTCGCATCACCGCCCAACCGCTGGACGGCGGCGGGGTCGGCGTCTGGACCGACGACGTCACCGAGGCCGAGGACCTGCGCGAGGCCCTGAAGAAGAACATCGAGGCCCACGACGAGACCCTGAACCACATCGCCGACGCGGTCGCGATCTTCTCCCAGGCCAAGCGCCTCAGCTTCCACAACACCGCCTTCGCCGAGCTCTGGGGGCTGGAGCCGGCCTGGCTGGCCGAGCGCCCGACCCATTCCGAGGTGCTGGACCGCCTGCGCCAGCGCCGCCGCCTGCCGGAGACCGCCGACTACGCCAAGTGGAAGGCCTCCGAGCTCGACCGCTACGAAAGCCTGGAGGCCTCCCCCGACGACCTCTGGAGCCTGCCCGACGGCCGCACCCTGCGCGTGGTCCGCCAGGCCCATCCCATGGGCGGGGTGGTGCTGCTGTTCTCCGACATCACCGGCGAGCTGAAGCTCAAGGCCCAGTACAACGCCCTGATCCAGGTGCAGCAGGCCACGCTGGACAAGCTGAACGACGCCGTCGCCGTGTTCGGCTCCGACGGCCGGCTGCGGCTGCACAACGAGGCCTTCGAGCGGTTCTGGAACATCACCGACCAGCAGCTGGGCCTGGCCCACGACTTCGAGGGCGTGGTCGAGCTCTGCATCCCGCGCCTGCACGACATGGGCTTCTGGCGCGAACTCAAGGGCCGGGTGGCCGACACCGATCCCCAGGCCCGCACCCCGATGTCCGGCGAGGTGAAGACCTCCGACAGCCGCATCGTGGTCTACCAGTCGCGGCCCCTGCCCGACGGGGCGACCCTGATCGCCTTCGCCGACGTCACCGACGCGCGCAAGCTCGAGAGCGCCCTGGCCGACCGCTCGGCGGCCCTGGCCGAGGCCGAACGCCTGAAGCGCGACTTCGTGGGCAACGTCTCCTATGAGCTGCGCACCCCGCTCACCACCATCATCGGCTATTCGGAGCTCTTGGAACGCTCGGGCGAGAACCTGTCGGAGCGGGGCCGCGGCCACGCCGCCGCCGTGCGCCAGGCCGCCACCCAGCTGGCCCGCTCCATCGACGACGTGCTCGACATGGCCCAGATCGACGCCGACGAGATGGCGCTGGACCTGGAGGACGTGGACGTGGCGGGCCTGGTGGACCAGGTCGCCGCCCGCTGGGCCCACGAGGCGGAGTCGGCCGGCGTGACCGTCAAGGTCGAGCACCCCGACGACATCGGCCTGATCCGCGGCGACATGAAGCGCCTGACCCAGACCCTCGACCACCTCACCGAGAACGCCATCCGCCAGACGCCCCAGGGCGGCTCCGTCACCCTGGCCGCCCGCCGGGCCCTGGGCGAGATCCAGCTGCAGGTCTCCGACACCGGCCGCGGCATCCCCTTCCACGTCCAGGCCCACATCTTCGACCGCTTCGTCGGCCGCGAACGCGGCGGCCCGGGCCTGGGCCTGGCCCTGGTCAAGTCGCTGGTCGAGCTGCACGGCGGCTGGGTGGCGCTGGAAAGCGAACCCGGCGCCGGCGCGACCTTCACCTGCCACCTGCCCGAGGCGGCGCAAGGCGCGGCGGGGCATCCGGAGCTGGGGTTCTAGGGGGCGCTCCTGAGCTACGAG
>DASUIJ010000085.1:0-6698 GCA_036279815.1 Phenylobacterium sp.
CCGAGCGCCAGCGCGACAGCCGCGGCGCCCTGCACATGGGCCTGGATTCCTCCGGCCTCTCGGGCAAGCGGGTGGCCGAGGCCAAGGGGCTCTCCAAGGCGTTCGGCGAGCGGGTGATCCTGAAGGACTTCTCCACCCGCATCCTGCGCGGCGACCGGGTGGCCATCGTCGGCCCCAACGGGGCGGGCAAGACCACCCTGGTGAAGATGCTGCTGGGAGAGATCGCGCCCGACACCGGCTCGGTGAAGCTGGGGGCCAATCTGGAGACCGCCTATATCGACCAGGCCCGGGCCGACCTGAAGCCCGACATGATGCTGCGCGACGTGCTCACCCCGCTGGGGGGCGACCAGGTGATGGTGCGCGGCTCGCCTCGGCACGTGATCTCCTACGCCAAGGACTTCCTGTTCACCGACGCCCAGATCCGCCAGCCCGTGAGGAGCCTGTCCGGCGGCGAGCGCAACCGGCTGCTGCTGGCCAGGGCCCTGGCCACGCCCGCCAACCTGCTGGTCCTCGACGAGCCGACCAACGACCTGGACATGGACACGCTGGACTTGCTGGAGGACCTGCTGGCCGACTTCGACGGCACGCTGATCCTGGTCAGCCACGACCGCGACTTCGTCGATCGCCTGGCGACCTCGACCATCGCCCTCAACGGCCGCGGCGACGTGGTGGAAACCCCGGGCGGCTGGAAGGATTTCCTGCATCAGAATCCCGGCTTCTTCCGGGCCATCTCCGCACCGGCCGCCACCACGCCGAAGGCGGCCAGGGCCCAGACGGAGCCGCAGAAGGCCACCAAGCTCTCGTACAAGGACCAGCGCCGGCTGCAGGAGCTGGAGGCCGCCCTGGCCGACCTGCCGGTCAGGATCGCAAAGTTGGAGGCGGACATGGCCGACCCGAACCTCTATCGGCGCGATCCGGCAGGTTTCGAGCGCCTGAACAAGGCCTTGGAAGCCGCCCGCGCCGAACTTTCCCGCTCCGAAGAGGAGTGGCTGAGCCTCGAGGAACGCCGCGAAGCCCTGGAGGCCGGCCGTTAGCCTGCCCACGCGCAATTGCTGTGGATAATTTCTGGCGCTGAATCTTAAGCCTAAGCCGGACGAAATCCCCGGCTTGTCCCCAGGTTACTCACCGGGACGCGGGGCTTGGCCCACATGGGGTCGAAAGCCGGCAGTTGCCTCATAGAGGGTTCGGTGGGAACGTCAAGTTGTCGAGAGGGACCGCGGCGCGGTTCGACCGGGAAACCGGACGAAGAAGCGGACGGAAGGTTCTCAGAAAGACCGGCGAAGGGGCGACCTGGAACCAGACTTTCAACGAGGACACCGACCTGGCTGAAACCTGCGGGGAAACCCGCATTCGACACCAGGACGACCTAGCGACACAGGTCCCCCAACGGATCTGTTTAGAGGGCGACGCAGCGGGCGACCGCGGCGTCGCCCTCTTGCCATGCGCGTATATCCGAGACCGCGCATTTGCCTTCCGCTCAAAGCATTTTAGGGTCGCCCCGTTCGAGTGGGGAACCCAGATGAAAGCCTTGCGCATCCTTGCCGTCGCGACGCTCGCCGCTCTCGTCTGCGCCTGTTCGCCGGGCAAGAAGGACGCGGCTCCCGCGCCGGGCCAGGCCGTCACCATCCGCTTCGCCACCGACTGGCGCGCCCAGGCCGAGCACGGCGGCTTCTACGAGGCGGTGGCCAATGGCGAGTACGCCAGGCGCGGCCTGGACGTGAAGATCGTCCAGGGCGGCCCGGGCGTGAACGTGCCGCAGCTGCTGGCCGCGGGCGCCGTCGAGGCCGGCATGGGCTCCAACAGCTTCATCGCCCTGAACATGGCCAATGAGGGGGTGCCGGTGAAGGCCGTGGCCGCCATGTTCCAGAAGGACCCCCAGGTGCTGATCGCCCATCCCGACCAGGGGATCGAGGCCATCGAGAACCTCAAGGGCCACCCCATCCTGCTGTCGGACGCCTCGGTCACCGCCTTCTGGGTGTGGCTGAAGTCCAAGTACGGTTTCACCGACGACCAGGTCCGCAAATACACCTTCAACTCCGCGCCGTTCCTGGCCGACAAGAAGGTGGCCCAGCAGGGCTATGTCACCAGCGAGCCCTACACGATCGAGAAGCAGGCGGGTCTCAAGCCCAAGGTCTTCCTGCTCGCCGACAACGGCTATCCCAGCTACGCCACCATGATCCTGGTCACCGACAGCCTGATCGCCAGCCGGCCCGAGGCCGTGCGAGCCTTCGTCGAGGCCTCCGCCAAGGGTTGGCATGACTATCTCTACGGCGACCCCAGGCCCGCCGACGCCCTGATCCTCAAGGACAATCCCGAGATGACCCAGGACGTCCTCGACCAGGCCCGCGAGAAGATGAAGACCTACGGCATCGTCGACGGCGGCGACGCCAGGACCGCCGGCATCGGAACCATGACCGACGCCCGCTGGGCCGCGTTCGCCGAAATGGCCGTCGCCCAGGGGGTCTATCCCAAGACCCTGGACTTCAGGAAGGCCTACACCCTGGACTTCGTGACCCCGGCGAAGAAGTAGAGCGCCCTGCAGACATGACCCCTGTCGCCACGCTCGACGCCGTCGAGGTCGATTATCCCCGGCGGGGCCGGGCGCTGGGTCCGTTCCGCCTGTCGGTGGCGGCGGGCGAGATCATGGCGCTGGTCGGCCCCTCCGGCTGCGGCAAGTCCACGGCCCTGCGCCTGCTGGCCGGGCTGGAGCCGCCGACCCGCGGGACCGTCGTCCGCGCCGCCGGCCGGGGCGAGACGGCCGTGGTGTTCCAGGCGCCCACCCTGGCTCCCTGGCTGACCGCCCAGGCCAATGTCGCCCTGCCCCTGGAGCTCTCCGGGACCCCGCGCGCCGAAGCCCGGGCCAGGGCCGCCGAGGCCCTGGCGCGCGTCGGCCTGGCGGGGGCCGAGCAGGCCAGGCCCGCGCAGCTCTCCGGCGGCATGGCCATGCGCGTCTCTCTGGCCCGCGCCCTGGTCACCGGGCCTCGCCTCCTGCTGCTGGACGAGCCGTTCGCGGCGCTGGACGAGATCACCCGCCGCGCCCTGGCGGACGACGTCCTCAAGCTCTGGTCGGAGACCCGCCCGGCCATCGTCTTCGTCACCCACAGCGTCGAGGAGGCCACCTATATGGCCGACCGGGTGGTGGTGATCACCCGCGGTCCGGGCCGCATCGCCGGGGAGGTGGCGGTGACCGGCGTCCTGCCCCGGCCGCCGGGCTTTCGCACCACGCCGGGCTTCCGCGAGGCCGCGGAGGCCGTCTCGACGCTGCTGGCCCGGGGCGCGGAGGCGGCCGCATGAAACGCCTCGCCGACGCCCTGGCCCCGCTGGCCCTCATCGCCCTGCTGCTCGGCGCGTGGGAAGCCGCCTGTCGCCTGACCGGCGTCCCCGCCTACTTCCTGCCTCCGCCCTCGGCCGTCGCCAAGGCGCTGGTCAGCGACCCGATCCCCTTGATCCAGGCCTCGTGGAACACCTTGTCCGTGGCTCTCGTCGCCCTGGTGATCGCCAGCCTGGCGGCGCAGGCCATCGCCCTGATCGTCGCCCTGAGCCCGATCCTGGAACGCGCGATCCGCCCCCTGGCCTCGACCCTGCAGGTCACCCCGGTGGTCGCCATCGCGCCCCTGGTGATCATCTGGGCCGGGATCGACCACGCCGAGCGCGCGGTCGTCGCCCTGGCCGTCCTGGTCGCCTTCTTCCCGATCTTCTCCGGCGCGGTGACCGGCCTCAAGGCCGCGGACCCCGACCTGGAGCGGTTGTTCGCCCTCTATGGCGCCACCCGGTTGCAGACCGTCCTGCGGCTTCGACTGCCCTCGGCCGTGCCGTTCCTGCTCGAGGGACACAAGGTGGGCGCCGGCCTGGCGATCATCGGCGCCGTGGTGGCGGAGTTCAGCGCCGGGTCGGGCGGCGTGCGCGGCCTGGCGTGGCGCATCCTCGACGCCGGCAACAAGCTGCAGACCGCGCGAATGATCGCCGCCCTGGTGGTGCTGGGCCTGATGGGCGTGGCGTTGCACGCCCTGCTGGGCAGGCTGGAGCGCGCGGGCCTGGCATGGTGGCGAGGGCGTTAGTCCTAACCGTTAGGTCAGGGTTAAGCCGCTTCGGCTAGCCTTTGCTGGTCATGCGCCTCGCCCTCGCCCTCGCCGTTTCGGTCCTCGGAGCCGCACCCGCCGCCGCACAGGCCGCCGGCGATCGCTATGGCTTTGGGCCATCGCCGCGCGCCGCGGGCGTTTCGGACGTCCAGCCGGCCGAGACTTCGGGTTTCAGCGCCTTGAGCTGGGCCGGCAAGGCGCGGGCGCCGGCGACGTCCGCCCCCGAATCGCCGAACGCGGCGCGGCCCGCCGCCCCCTACCGCGACCTTCCGCCGCCCCCCTCGGCGCGTCGGGTCTATCAGCCTGTCGCCTATCAGCCTTTCCAGCCCCAGGCGCCCTACCAGGTCAGGCCGCAGCAGCTCGCCGCCCTGGCCCCGCCTCCGGCGACCCTCTACGACGCGCCCGCCAGAGACCCCGCCCTGGCCGGCGGCCCACAAGCCAGGCGGCCCGCGCCCGCTGGACCGGCTCCCGTCCCCGCCCCGGCGCCGCAGCAGGTGGCCCAGGCCGGCCCGCATGCCGGCGGACAGGTCCGCTTCTACTCCCTGCACCGCGGCTACGGCCTTGCGCCCGACGCGATCCCCGAAACCGCGGCCGGCGACCGCTATGTCCTGATCGGACCGCCCGACGGCGGCCGCGGCAAGGACCGGCCGGACGACCGCGACGACGACGACGACGCCCCTCCCGGCAAAATCGACAGGACGTTCTGACGAGTCCCCATGCCCCGCACCAAACTCCACGATCTGATCGAACTGGCCCAAGAGCCGTCCAGCGAGCGTCGCCGCGAGCTGTTGCGTGGCGTCACGGACCTGTTCTTCACCAGCGACGAACAGTACGGCCCGGGTGAACTGGCGCTCTTCGACGACGTGATGAGCCAGCTCACCGGCGAGATGGAAGAGGCCGTCCGGGTCGAACTCGCCCAGCGCATGGCCCCGGTCGAGACCCCGCCCATGAGCCTGATCGCCAAGCTCGCCCGCGATCCCTCGATCGAGGTGGCCAGCCCCGTGCTGCAGTCTTCGCCGGCGCTGACCGACACCGACCTGCTGACCGTGGCCCGCACCCGCGGCCAGGAGCACTTGCGGGCGATCTCAAAACGCGCCGAAGTCTCGGAGGCGGTGTCCGAGGCCATCGTCGAGCGCGGCGACGACCACACCCTGGAGACCCTGCTTTCCAACGAGGGCGCGCGGCTGTCCCGCGAGACCCATGAGGCCGTAGTCGACCGGGCGGTCGAGAACCCGGCCCTGCACGCCGCTGTCGTCCAACGGGCCAGCCTGCCCGTCGACCTGCTCAACGAGATGTACTTCGTGGTCGAATCCCGGCTGCGCGAGACCATCATGAAGCGCAACTCCGAGGTGAACCCGGCCGACCTCGAGCAGGCGCTGGCCGTCGGCCGCAAGCAGCTGGCCGCCCGCGACGGCGCCCTTCCCGCCGACTACCAGGTCGCCGAGGAGGCCATTCGGGTGATGCGTCAGCGTGGCGCGATCACTCCGCCGGTGCTGGCGGGCTTCCTGCGCAATCGCGAGACGACCAAGTTCCTGGTGGCCCTGTCCGAGCTCGCCGAGATCGACTTCCACACCGCCCGCCGCATCCTGGAGCGGCGCGAGCTCGATGCGCTGTCCATCGTCTGCAAGGCGGCGGGCTTCGAGCGGTCCCTGTACCTGACCTTCGCCGTCCTGATCCTGGACCGCGAGGACAACGCCATGGGCCGGGCCCGGGAATACGGCGAGCTCTACGAGGCCCTGCCTCGCGAAGCCGCCCAGCGCACCATCCGCTTCTGGCGCATGCGCCGCCACTCGGGCGACGTGGCCGCCGCCTAGGGTCTGGTCTCGGCCGACGGGCCCGCCTGCTGCATGTCGTAGCGGATCGGCACGCGCACCTTGCCGCCCACGACGGGCAGGCCGTCCTCGCCCCAGATCCTGAGCCGGAAGGCCGGGGCCAGCGGCAGGGTCGCATGGGCGAAGCCGTAGCCCGCGGGCTCCTCGCCCACGCCCTCGCACGCCGTCAGGCCGCCGGTCGGATCAACCGTGCAGCTCATCACAGCCCTGGCCTTCAGGACGCCGGCCTTGCTGGCCGCGTCCGGGAAGGCGGACTGGAAGGCGGCGGGCGTCGGCAACCCCACCCATTCGGGCCGCTCGACGGTCTGCGCGTCCAGCCGCTCAGAAGAGAACCTGAAACGGACCTGCGCCCGGGACCCGGCGGGGCCGAGGAACTTCGCGGCCAGCCCCCGCGCCGCGCCGCCGAAGCCGAGACCCCTGGGGCTTTCCGAAATCACCCGGCATTCGTCCAGTCGGCCTTCGGGCCCTGTGGCGCAGCCCAGCACCACCTCGCCGTCCTTGCCCTTGGTCCTGGCGGCGGCCGGGTAGGCGGCGGCGACATCAGAGAAGCTCGGGGCGCGGGTCCAGTCCACGTGGGCGGTGACCCTCGCCTCGCCGGCCCAGGCGCCGCCGGCGAACGCGGCGGCCGACGCCGCAACGGCCATCATGATCCGGCGCAGTTCGAGCCTCACTTGCTTGGACGCTCCGCGGGCGGCTAGAGCGCCGGGCGCGCCCGGGAGGCCGGGCCTTCGCTCAGCCGTTCAAGGGCGTCGGAGGCCACCAGGCTGAGCGAGCGCAGCCCCTGTTC
>DASUIJ010000086.1:0-2625 GCA_036279815.1 Phenylobacterium sp.
CCACCGCCAGGATCAGCACCCGGTCGACCCCTGAGCCCATCCAGCGCAGGCCCGCCATTACGCCGGCGACCGGGCCGCTCTGCGGTCTGGGATCGGGCGCATGCGGCAGGCCGAATTCGCCGTCGCCGGCGGTGACGATCCGGGTCGCGCCGGCGTTCCGCGCCAGGTCGGCGACCAGGTCCACCGCCCTGCGGCCGCCCCACAGCTGCGAGGCCTTGTCGACGCCCATCCGGCTGGAGGCGCCTCCGGTCAGGACGATGGCGCCCAGGGTCCCGCTCACGCCGCCTCGTCCCCTCCGGTCGAGAGCAGCCCCTGGAAGAACGGCCGGGCATAGAGCTTGGCGATGGTCTGCGGATCGGCGTCCGGGGTCCAGAACCGCAGTTCCGCGGCGGCGTTGATCATGCCGGTGAGCATCTGGGCGGCGATGTTGGCGTCCACCGGCCGGATCGAGCCGTCGGCGATCCCGTCGCAGACGATCGAGGCGAACCGCTCGGAGATGCGGTCGAACTGATCCAGCAGCCGCGGCTGGATCGCCTCGGGCACCGAGGTCAGGGCCGAGTTCCGCAGCAGCGGAGCGTTGCCGCGCATCTGGTATTCCACCAGGGCGGCGGAGACCGAGGCCAGGACCTGATAGCCATTGGAGGCCACCGCCTCGGCCTGGCGGATCGCGGCGCGCATCACCTGGAAGGTGCGCACGAAACAGGCTTCGACCAGTTCGTCCTTGGTATGGTTGTGATGATAGAACGCGCCCTTGGTGACGTTCAGCCGCGCGGAGATCTTCTCCACCGACGCCCCCACATAGCCCTCTTCGTTGATCAGCTCGGTGGCCGCCCGCAGGAACAGCTCCGCGGGGTCGTCCCGCGTCGCCGCCATCAGCCCCGGCAGCGGAATCGGCGCCCAGGGCGCGCCGGGCGCGGCCAGCCCGTCGCAGGCCATGCCGGCCATGCGTCCGGAGATGCGCGAATAGTCTTCCAGGTCCCGGCGGGAGAGCCAGGCCACCGCCCAGAACATTTCCGAGAGCAGCAGATGGGTGCGGGCGTTGAGCGCGGTCCGCGGCCAGCTCTCCGTCTCCGGCCCGGCCAGCAGGGCGCGGACGCGCCGGAACATGTCCACAAAGGCGGCGTTCACGTCCGGGCAGCCCAGGGCGCGGATGTCGTTGAACACCGCCATCGGCTCGTCTTCGCCGAGCGCGATGCGCCGCCGGGATTCCACGAACCCCTGAATGAAGGCCTCCAGGCGCCGGCGCGGGGTGGGTCCCGTCTCCGCGTCGGTGACGATCCGGGTGAACCGCTCGATGCTGCGCAGGAAGCAGGCCCGGGCCAGGGCCTCCTTGTTCTTGAAATAGTAGATCACCCCGGTCGGCACGAGACCGAGGCTGGCCGCGACCTCGCCCAGGGTCATGCCACGCACGCCCTTGCGGTTCAGCACGTCGACCGCCGAGCTGACGATCGCCGCCTTGCGGGTCTCGAAGCGGCGCGTGGGTTGGCGGGACGTCATCGGACTCTCCGGCGAGCCGCCGTCATACCGGCTGCGTATCAAACGGCAAAGCCCGGCGCGGCGGCGCTGGCGGTCCGCGAAGGACTGGGCTAAGGTTGGCGGGTTAGACGGAGAGTCTGGTCGACATGCCCTCGGGTTTCGACATCGCCAACGCCTTCGCCACCGGCCTCATGGGCTGGGTGCTGGCGCTCGCCGCCTCCCGCGCCACGATGATGTTCGCCACCATTACCACCATGCGTCCGCGAGGACCGGGGCGAACGCGCGCGTCTTAGACCGCCGACCAGATCGCAAGATCCTGGAACCCCGCTCCTCCTCAGGCGCGGGGTTTTTTGTCGTGCGGTCGGTCGGTCCCCTTCGAACCTAGAGGACCTTCCCATGATCATGATCCCCTCCACTGCCGCCCTCGCCCGCCGGTCCCGCCGAAACCCGGGAGCGAAACATGCCCGTCGCTGAGTTTTCGCCGCCCGGGGACAGCGTCCATGTGGTGCTGGTCTCCGCGCGCCATGCCCGCGCCGCCCTGCTCGCCATCGAGGATGGCCTGGGCGCGCATCCCGCCGAACTGTGCGGCCTGACCCTCAGGCCGGTGGGCGCTATCGTCGAGGGGGTGCTGCGCGTGAAGGGCCTGGACGACCAGGCGGCCGAGCGGCTCGCGGCCCGGCTTTCGTCGGGCCTGGGCGTGCATTCGGTTCGCCTCGAGCATCAGTGGGGCCTGCGTTGACCTGGCCCGCCAACGCGCCGACCGAGGCCCGGCATGTGTTCCTGATCGAGATGGACCCCGGCGCGGACGCCCTGCTGCGGGTGCTCGGCCCCTTCGCCCTGCACGAAGCCACCGTCACCGGCCTGGACCTCATGCCGGGCGCGGACCGGCAGGAGCTCCGGGTCGAAGCCACGGGCCTTTGCCGCGATCTCGCGGCCCGGCTGGGGCGCAAGCTCGAAGCCCTGCCCATCGTCCGCGCGGTGGGGGTGGGCTGGAGGTCGTAAGCGAGACGCCGGCGGCGCCTTAGGTCGCGGCTCAGGCGAACTCGATGAGCACCTCGTCGGCGGCGACGCTGTCGCCGGCCTGGGCTCCGACCGCCTTGACCACCCCGTCGCGCTCGGCGCGGATGATGTTCTGCATCTTCATCGCCT
>DASUIJ010000087.1:0-5847 GCA_036279815.1 Phenylobacterium sp.
GGAGGACATGGCGAGCACCATCCCCGTGGCGACCGCCACCCGCCAGTCCAGGCCAAGCATCAGTCCCGCCGCCGCCATCACGGCGGCGGAGCCCAGGAGCTGGGCGCCGCCCAGGCCGAAGATGGCCGACTTCATCCGCCACAGCAGGGCCGGCCGCACCTCCAGCCCGATCAGGAACAGCAGGATCACGACGCCGAACTCGGCGAAGCGCATCACGTCGTGCTGCTCGCCCACCAGGTTCAGCGCGAAGGGGCCCACCACCACGCCGGCGATCAGGTAGCCGAGCACCGACCCCAGCCCCAGGCGCTTGGCGATCGGCACCGAGACGACCCCGGCCGTCAGGTAGACCAGAGCCTGGATCAGCAGCCCTTCGCCGTTCATGGGAGGCGGTTTTTGCGCAAAACGTCGGCCATTGCGCGACTATGGACCGGCAATCACGGATTCGCGCGGGCGAATTTACGTCGGGGCATTTTCAATTGCTGCGCTGCGGCGTAATGGGGCGTCATGGCTGACAAGACACGGAAAGACGCGGTCGAGGCGCTCAGCGGCGTCCTCTTCGACGGCATGACCATCATGGCCGGAGGTTTCGGCCTCTGCGGCATCCCGGAGAACCTGATCGCGGCGATCCGCGACAGCGGGGTCAAGGACCTGACGGTGGTCTCCAACAACTGCGGGATCGACGGCTTCGGCCTGGGCGTCCTGCTGGGCGCCGGCCAGATCCGCAAGATGATCAGCTCGTATGTGGGCGAGAACAAGCTGTTCGCCGAGCTCTACCTGTCGGGCAAGCTCGAGCTGGAATTCAACCCGCAGGGCACCCTGGCCGAGCGCATCCGCGCCGGCGGGGCGGGAATCCCGGCCTTCTTCACCAGGACCGGAGTCGGCACCCTGGTGGCCGAGGGCAAGGAAGTCCGCGAGTTCGACGGCGAGCTCTATGTGATGGAGCGCGGGCTGACCGCCGACCTGTCCATCGTCAAGGCCCATACCGGCGACGCCGAGGGCAACCTCGTCTATCGGAAGACCGCGCGGAACTTCAATCCGATGATGGCCACGGCGGGCAAGGTCTGCGTGGTCGAGGTCGAGCACCTGGTCCCGATCGGCTCGATCGACAAGGATCACATCCACACGCCCGGCATCTATGTGGACCGCATCGTCCAGGGCGCGACCTTCGAGAAGCGGATCGAGCAGCGCACCGTCCGGTCGAAAGCGGCCGAAGGCGCCGCCGCAGGGGAAGAAGTCTGATGGCCCTCGAACCTCAAAAAGGCTGGACCCGCGACGAGATGGCGGCCCGCGCCGCCCAGGAGCTGCGCGACGGCTTCTATGTGAACCTCGGCATCGGCATCCCGACCCTGGTGGCCAACTACATCCCGGCCGGGATGAGCGTGACCCTGCAGTCGGAGAACGGCATGCTGGGCATGGGCCCCTTCCCCTAGGAGGGGGAGGAGGACGCCGACCTGATCAACGCCGGCAAGCAGACCATCACCGAACTGCGGAGCTCGTCCTACTTCTCCAGCGCCGACAGCTTCGCGATGATCCGCGGCGGCCATATCGACCTGTCGATCCTGGGGGCCATGCAGGTGGCGGCCAACGGCGACCTGGCGAACTGGATGGTGCCCGGCAAGATGGTCAAGGGCATGGGCGGGGCCATGGACCTGGTGGCCGGCGTCAAGCGCGTGGTCGTGGTCATGGAGCACACCGAGAAGTCGGGCGCGCCCAAGCTGGTCAAGGCCTGCTCTCTGCCGCTCACCGGCCAGAAAGTGGTCGACCTGGTGGTCACCGACCTGGGCGTGTTCGAGGTCAATCGCGGCAAGACCCCGGTCAGGCTCACGGCGCTCGCTCCCGGCGTGACCGTCGACGAGGTCAAGGCCAGGACCGAGGCGGATTTCGAGGTCGCCCTGGCCTAGGGTCGACGACCCGATCCCGCAGGTGTCGTGACTACCGCCACCGAAGGGCCCAGCGCCCCAGCAACGCGCCCGTCGCCGTCACGGCGGCGACGCCCAGCGAGTACCACACCGCCACGAAGGTCATGGTGTTCTCAGGGCAGTGCAGGCCGTAGACGGTGGCGGCGACGCCGCCCGCGAAAAGGCCCGCCGCCGCTCCGGCCAGGGTCAGGCGGGTCGGGGCGAGGCCTCGCACCACCAGGAGGGTGGCGGCCAGGACCGGCATGCCCAGGACCAGGATGTTCCGCGGGCAGCGGCGCCAGGACTCGCCCATCAGGATCGGCATCCGCTCGACCGGTTGGGCGGCCATGAACTGCCAAAGTCCCGCCGCGGCCAGCAGGGCGAACACCGAAAGCGCCAGGACCAGCCCCCTGCGGGACGAACCCACCGGCCGCGACAGGCGCTCCACGCTCCAGAAGCCGCCCAGGGCGAGCAGGGCGGTGTAGGCGGCCTTCATCCAGAACATCCGCGTCCCCGGCGCCTCGGCGAGGTCCGGACGGAAACCGAGCCACAGCACGACCAGGCCGAAGGCGCCCAGGGCGCCCAGGGCCGCCGCCGCCATCAGGCGTGGCGAAACCGCCCGGGAGGGGCCGGCGTCCAGGGCCAGAGCCTCGATGAGCTCGTCGGTCTTCACGGCTTGCGCACCCCCAGGGTCAGGACCTTCATGGCCCGGTGCAGCGCGACCTTGGCCGCGCCCTCGCTGACGCCCATCCGCGCCCCGGCCTCGGCGAGGCTGAGGCCTTCGATCTTCACGTCGCGCACCAGCGCCCGCTGCCGGTCGGGCAGCACCGACAGCACCCGGTCCAGGTCGGCGCGCACGGCGCCCTCCTCGGCGGAGGCGCCGTCCTCGGCCAGCCAGTCGGCCACGTCGTCGATGGGCACGTGCTTGCGGATGCGGCTGCGCCGCCAGAAGTCGATCAGCTTGTATCGCGCCACGGCGTGCGCCCAGGCGGTGAAGGGCTGGGCCGGATCGTAGGTCGCGCGGCGGCGATGGATCGCCATCAGGGTCTCTTGCACCAGGTCCTCCACGTCCGCGGCGGCGCCGGCGTCCATCCGGCGAGCGAAATACCCGCGAAGCTGGCGGCTCAGCGCCGACAGCAGCTCGCGCCAGGCGGCGGCGTCGCCGGCCTGTCCACGCAGCATCAAGGCCTTCAACCGGTCCTCGAAATCCGCGGCCACGCCGCTCATGCCCCTCTATTCGTGGCTGATCCGTCCAGGGTTACACCAGGCCGGCGGATTGGGAAAACCGCCGCCGCCGGTAACCCCGGAGGGCGCCCCGGCGTACTAGCAAACGAGACCGCCGCACAAGGCCATCCTTGGCCGGGGCGGCATCGTACCTAAACTAAAGCCTTCTCCTCCCGCCTCGCGCTTCGCATGTGAGATCTCCGCCGATGAACCGCCCCATCTTCGCCGCCGCCGCCGCCCTGGCCCTCCTGGCGTCGGGCGCCGCGCCCGCCGCCACCGCCTACAAGACCGCGATCTTCGCCGGCGGCTGCTTCTGGTCCGCCGAGCATGACATCGAGCATACGCCCGGGGTGAAGGACGTGGTGGTCGGCTACTCGGGGGGCGCCCGCAAGAACCCCAGCTACGAGAACCACGAGGGCCACCTTGAGGCGATCAAGGTCACCTACGACCCGGCCAGGATCACCTACGCCCAGCTGGTGGACACCTTCTTCCACCACATCGACCCCACCGACCCCAACGGGCAGATCTGCGACCAGGGGCCCTCCTATCGCACGGCGGTCTTCGTGGCCGACCCGGCCGAACGCGCCGCGGCCGAGCAGGTCAAGGCCAAGGTCGCCAAGACCCTCGGCCGGCCGGTCGCCACCATGATCGCTCCCGCCGGCGCCTTCTGGATGGGCGAGGGCTATCACCAGGACTACGCCGCGAAGAACCCGCTGCACTACAACGCCTACCGCACCGGCTGCGGCCGCGACGCGCGCATCAACGCGGTGTGGAAGGGCAGGTCCTAGGCGCGGGCGGCCTCGGGAAGAGGCTCGTTTCTCAACCCCGGCGCAAAGTTTTCACCGATGAACGCCCGGGCCCTGTCCAGCCGTGCGGCTGCAGGGCCCAATCCCGCGGTGCGTGTCTTTTCAGCAGCACTGTCGCGTCTCTCGTTGTGCGTAACAAAAGCGTCACCCTAAGCTCCGGAATCCGCGCTATAGGAGCCTGACTACGGGGGGACTGCGAACGCTTGTCCCGGACTCGCTAAGACAGGGGCATTCTTATGATTTCGATGAAGCGGCTTGCCAGCGGGGCAGCCACTGCGGCGCTGCTGTGCGCCATGTCCAGCGCGGTGTACGCGCAGGAAGTCACCGGCACGATTCGGGGACAAGTGACCGACGAGGCGGGCGCCGCGGTTGCGGGCGCCACCGTCACTGTGACCCACACGCCGACGGGATCGACGGCCACGGCCCTGACCGGGCCCGATGGCTACTTCTCCACTCGCGGCCTGCGGGTCGGCGGTCCGTACCGCATCACGGCGACGGCGGCGGCGTTCGAGACCGGCCAGGTCACGCTTCAATCCGTGGGCGTCGGCGACGCCGCCAATGTCGAGGTCGCGCTGCGCCATGCCGGCCAGGCGGAAGTCTCGGAACTGGTGATCACCGGGGCCGCGGCGGCCCCCAGCCAGGGCGGTCCTAGCTCCAATTACTCGGAGTCGGACATCACTTCCCTGCCGTCCATCAGCCGCGACCTGAAGGACATCGCCCGGCTGGACCCGTTCGCCACCATCGACCCGACGAACCAGGACGCCCTGTCCTTCGCCGGCACGAACACCCGCTTCAATCAGCTGACCGTCGACGGCGTCCGCCAGAACGACGACTTCGGCCTCAACAACAACGGATACCCGACCCAGCGGTCGCCGATCTCGCTCGACGCGGTCCAGGCGGTGAACGTCTCGGCGGCGCCTTACAGCGTCATCAACAACGGCTTCACCGGCGGCCAGCTCAACGCCGTCACCAAGTCGGGCGGCAACGAGTTCCATGGGTCCGCCTTCTATGAGAAGTCCGGCGGCGACTACCAGGGCGACACGGTCCGCGGGACCGACTTCTCGACCGACTTCGAAGAGAAGACCTGGGGCGCCACTCTGGGCGGCCCCATCCTCAAGGACCGGGTGTTCTTTTTCATCAGCTACGACAAGTTCGAGAGCGCGCTGGGCTTCGACACAGGCCCGGTCGGCTCCGGCGCGGCGATCGTCATTCCGCGCATCAGCGCCGATGCGGTGAACACCTTCCAGACCGCCACCAAGACCCTCTACGGCTATGATCCGGGGACGTTCCTGAAGGGCGCCTTCCCTGTCGAGGACGAGAAGTGGCTCGCCAAGGTCGACTGGAACATCAACGACGACCACCGCCTGACGCTGACCTACCAGAACACCCTGGGCAATTCGCTGAACGGATCGGTGAGTTCGGTCTTCGCCAACGGCAACAGCACCACCCAGCCCCGGGTCGGCCTGTCGTCGAACCAGTACAACAAGATCGAGGAGCTCACGACCTATACGGCCCAGCTCAACTCCCACTGGACCGACAGCTTCTCGACCGAGGTCCGCTACAGCCACAAGGAAACGGAAAGCCAACAGCTGCCCCTCGGCGGCCTGTCCGTGGGCCAGGTGATCGTCAACGTCGCAGACCTTGCGGGCGTGGCGGCCGGTTCCGGCACGCCGCAGATCCAGTTCGGCGCCGACACCTTCCGGCACGACAACTATCTGGACGTCAAGGTCGACACCTTCGAGGCCATCGGCCGCTACAGCTGGGGGCCGCACGACCTGCTGTTCGGCGCCCGCACCGAGAAGGACGACATCATCAACGTGTTCGTCTCCAACTCGCTCGGCAGCTACAATTTCAGCAGCTACGCCGACTTCCTTGCGCGCCGGGCCAGCAGCTTCTCGCTGACCGGCGGCGTCGATCCC
>DASUIJ010000088.1:0-6869 GCA_036279815.1 Phenylobacterium sp.
CAGGTGGTGCTGGCCCTTCATCACCATGAACATGTGCAGGAGCATGGCGGCCAGGCCGATGCCGATGGACTGGACCAGCTGCTGGGCCATGCTGGACATGGTGGAGGCGCGGCTCATCTGGCCCTGGTCGACGTCGGCGTAGGCCAGGCCGTTGAGGCTGGTGAACTGCAGGGAGCGGAAGAAGCCGCCGATCAGCAGGATCGCCATGATCACCACGTGCGGGGTGGTGGGCTTGAAATAGCCGTAGGCCATGAAGGTGATCCCGGTGATCACCGCGTTGATGCTGAGCACGGTGCGGAAGCCGAAGCGGCGCAGGATCGGGGGCGCGGTGGTCTTCATGATCAGGGCGCCGGCGGCGCTCATGAAGGTGAGCAGGCCCGCCTGGAACGGGCTCATGCCGAAGCCGATCTGCAGGAGCATGGCCAGCATGAAGGGCGTCGCGCCCATGGCCAGCCGCATGAAGCCGCCGCCGACCACCGAGGCGGTGAAGGTCTGGATGCGGAACAGCGACAGGTCGAGGATGGCGTTGGGGTTGCCGGTGGCGTAGCGCCAGTAGAGGCCCAGGCTGGCGAAGCCCGCGGCGAACAGGCCGGCGACCACGGCGGGCGGCAGGACGTCGCGGCCCAGGTTCTCGAACCCGAAGATGAGGGAGGCGAGGCCGACGCCGGTGAGGAAGATGCCCGGCCAGTCGATGGGGGTCACCGCCTGCTCGGAGACGTTGGGGACGAAGCGGACCACCAGCAGGACCCCGACCACCGCGATGGGCAGGTTCAGGAAGAAAATCCACGGCCAGTCGGCGAAGGTGACGATGGCGCCGCCGACCACCGGGCCGATGACCGGACCCAGCAGGGCGGGCATGGTCAGGACCGACATGGCGCCGACCAGCTCGTTCTTGGGCGTGGTGCGCAGGAGGACCAGCCGGCCCACGGGCCCCATCATCGCGCCCGCCATGCCCTGGAACACCCGGGCGACCACCAGCTGGGTGAGGTCGTGGGCCAGGCCGCAGGCGGCCGAGGACAGGGCGTAGAGCACCATGGCGGCGACCAGCACCCGCTTGGCGCCCAGCTTGTCGGCGGCCCAGCCGCTGATCGGGAGGAACACCGCCGAGGCCAGCAGGTACATGGTGATGGCGAGGTTCAGCCGCAGCGGATCCTCGTGCATCGACACGGCCATGGTCGGCAGGGCGTTGGAGATCACCGTGGCGTTCAGCGTCTGCATCAGCATGGCCGAGCCGATGATCGCCGGGACCATCCAGCCGCGGACGACGGCGGCCTTGGGGGGCTCCAGCGCCTGGACCTCGACCGGCGGCGGCTTGACCGTCGTGTCGCTCATGCCTCGACGCTCAGAAGATGGAGGAGCGGCCCGGCCGCCGCGGCCAGGCGCTCGCGCTCGGCGGGCGGCAGCTTGGCCAGACGGGCGGAGAGCCAGTCGTTGCGCAGGCGCCGGATCTCCTCCAGCCGGGCGTCGCCGGCGGCGGTGACGGCCAGGCCGGAGCGGCGGCCGTCCTGGGCATGGTCGGCGCGGGCCACCCAGCCGGCGGCCTCCAGGCGCTTGACGTGGCCGCTCATGGTCGGGCGGGAGATCTGCTCGGCGTCGGCGAGGTCGCAGACCCCGATGCCGGGATTGCGCTTGATCTGGCCGAGGATCAGCGCCTCGAGGGCGGAGACCCCGACCTTCTGGGCCTCCTGGCGGAGGCGGCGGGTGACGCGCAGCAGGGCGGGGCGCAGGGCCTCGGCCAGGGCGGTGGGGTCGGTGGAATCCGCGAGGGCGGCCAGGGGCATCGGCAACTCAGATAGTTAGGCTCACGAACTATCCATATGCCGGTTCGCCGGGGAAGGGAAGCCGGGGACGGGAGGCCGGCTCGCTCGAAGGTTGGAGCGGCTTTGGGCTGGTTCTGCGTATATTAGCTACAGCCTGACATGCAATCGAAAGCTGTATGGTCGAGACCCGATCAGGCCCCGCGGACCAAGATCCGGCGCGCCTGAAAGGGCGGGATGATGGCGGTGATGTGCGCCGCCCAGCGGAGCCGCGCGTCATGGCGGGTGGGGCCGGCGATGCTCTCCAGGTCGAAGCGTCCCGGCTCGCTGCCGCGCAGGAGCCGCTTGACCAGAACCTCGTCGGACTCGGTCTCAATTGTTTTTCTTTCGGGATTCCCTTGGAGGTCTGCCAAGCCCTGGAGTCGTCCGACCTGGCGTTCGACCAGATCGTGGAAGAAGGCCGATGGGTGCACATCGCGTTCGGTCCGCGAGGTCGGCGCGAGGTCCTGACCAAGGCCCCGCACGGTGGATATGCGAGGGGGCTGAGGGCATGACCTTGCGCCTCTGGATGGCGTCGGCGGCCGGGGTGGCGATCCTGCTCGGCGGCGCGAGCCTTTATTGGAAGGGGCGCATGGCCGGCGCGGCGGCCGAGCGACCCAGGACGGCGCTGGCGCTGGACAGGGCCGCGACCGCGGAACTGGGAATGCAGGGCGCCCATGAAGGCGCCGCCCGGGTCGAGATCGTCGTCCGGAGACGTGATGCCGCCGCCGCGACGCTTGCCCACATCACCCCTGACATTTTCAAATCGGAGGCCGCCCATGCGCCGCTGGACGCTGATCGTCGTGCTCGCCTGCGGGGGCATGACCGCGAGCTGTGCCAACTCGCCGACGATGGCCTCTCCGGGTGCTCCGCCTCGCCTGGAGATGCCGGGCGCAGCGACCAGGACCTGCTCCCTCTACGTCCTGCCGGCCCAACCGAGTGAGGCCGATCTGGACCTGGGATATGTCACCCGCGGCGCCGACCTGGTCGCCTGCGATCTCGCCCGCCGACTGGCGGTCCAGACCTTCGAGGCCGAACACGAACTGCAGGACCGCAGGCCGCCGAAGGCCAGGCCGTCGTTCCGCTGGCTGATGGGCCGCTAGGCGCTCAGGACGCGACCACGAGGGCGTCGTCGGCACGGTCAAACCGAGCGAGCAAGTCGGCCGCGTCCCCCGGACGCGCCTCGGCCACAAGGCGCTCGAGCTCCGTACGGCTTCGCGCCCTCGAGGCTTCGCGTTCCCGGCGGCCGTGCCAATCGACCATGTCCGCCCAGACCGGATCGATGATCTGCGCCCCGGCGACGAGAGAGCCGTCGACCGAGCGAATGGTGAAGCTTCGCAATTCTGAGATCACCGCCTGCAGGTAGGCGACGTGGATCGCCTCATCCGTCCTGATCCGTTCGACCAGGGCCGCCGCCACCTCGGCTTCGGCGCGACGATCCAGGAACACGGTGGGGTCGCGGAAGACCTGGCAGCAGAAGGCGAAGAAGGATTCCGCCCTGACCTCGATCATGAGGACGTTCATCAGAAGCTTGAAGAAGGCTTCGTATTCCGGCGCCAGCGCCGGCATTTCCCTCTCGCTGGTGACGGGGCGGGCGATGCTCTCGGGCGCCTGAGGCATGGGGTAGGCGTCCTTGCCGAACGCCATGTCGCGGGCGGCGAACCACATGGCGTCATGAGCGCCCAGGTCCGGCGTCCGCGGGTCGCCGCCGCCTTCGTCCATCCCGTGAGCGGCCAGCAAGCCCAGATGGAGGTGGCCGGTCGCCGTCTCGGAAATGTCCTCGACGATGATCCGCTGCATGTCGGGCGGCGTGAACTGGGCGAGCGCCTTGCCGCGGGCCTCGACGATGCCGGTGGTGGTCAAGGCGTTCCAGAACGGCCGCCCGACACCGTTCTGAAGCAGGATGCGTTCCTGTCCGACCGTCGGATAGTTGGGCAGCTTGAGCAGCGACGTGTTCGCGTCGATCAGGGGCCAGCCCCGCGCGGTCAGGGCGTCCGCCCAGGCCCGTACGGCCGGCCAGCGCCACTTGACCCGGGGCGAGACATACGCCCCGTCCCGGTCAAATCCCCCATGAAGTCGGTACCCCGCGACCAGATGAGGCGCCGCGAAGCTGTCGCTGGCCATCAGATCGTCGCGCGAATAGCGGAGTGGTCGGGACATGGGGTTCCTCCTCGGGCGACGGACTTTGACCCGCTTGCCGTCCGAGATGCTCCCCCCAGCCTGAGCCGGCGTCAATCCGGCGCGCCGCCGCCCCAGGCGGCGCGGGCGTGCTCAAGCACATAGGCGCGGATGTCTGGCGGCCAAGGTTCGACCAGCGCCTGGAAGCCGTCCACGTCCCCGGCGTAGAAGGCGCGCAGGGCGTCTTCATAGTCAGGGAGATCGCCGGCCAGGACCGTGATGACGCGGTGGGCGGCCTCCTGAGCCTGAAGTCTGCGCGCCCGGTCCGGATTGTCGCGCCGGGCCTGGTCCACCAGCCGCCGCAAGGCCGCGGAAGCGCCGCCGGGCTGGGCTGAGAGCCAATCCCAATGTCGGGGCAGCAAGGTCACTTCCCGTGCGGTCACGCCCAGTTTCGGCCGCCCTCGACCGGACCTGGCCTGCGGGGCGGCAGCCGGGGCGTAGCGCGCCTCGACATCCGCCACCGATCCCCGGAGGTCGAAATCGACCGGCCGGCCGGTCGTGTCCGAGAGCGCAAGCATTGGCCTGTCGCTGCTGTCGGCGTGGGTCTTGGCGGCGATCGCCACACCCCGGATGTCGCCTTTGGCCAGGCGCCGGCCGTCCGTGAAGAGGGTGTAGCTTTCGGCCTCCGACATCCGAGACTCCCGTGAAGATCGCAGATGCTTTCTAGCGCCTCGACCTCCGGTGTCAATAATATCCGGGTAAAATGTGTGAACGGCGCGCCCGTCGGTTCTCGACGCGGCGAGGAGGGGCGCAATTCTGCATTGCGCCATGCTCCTCCCGTGGCGCGTGACGCCCCCGCCGCCCGTCTCGCGCGGCGCGTCGGATTTTGCGATGGATCAAGGCGAGCGCGTTTGGACGGCGGCATCAGCCTGCCGCCGCACCGAATTTCCTGGGCGTCTCTCACGCTCGCCGGGGCGGCGAGGGGAATAAAAAAATGTCTATCAAACTGGCGGCTGCCGCCGCTGTCCTGTGCCTCGCGCCCGGGCTTGCCTTCGCGCAATCAGCGCCGGCCTTCAGCAAGGGCGACTTCATTGTCACCGGCCGCGTGACCAGCGTGACCTCCGACGCGTCGGACCCGATCACGACCGCCGCAGGCGCCGCCTCCGGCCTCCACATCGATGTGGGATCCAGCGTCGTGCCGACCCTCGGGTTCACCTATTTCCTGACCGACAACATCTCGGTCGAGGCGATCCTTGGCGCGAGCCATCACGATATCCGGGCCAAGGGACCGGGCACGGATGTCCTGGTGCATGAGACCTGGGTTCTGCCGCCGGTGGTGACCCTGCAATACCGACCGCTGCCCGGCGCGCGAGTGAGCCCCTATGTGGGCGCCGGCGTGAACGCGATGGTGTTCTTCGGCGGCAAGGACAGGAACGGCTTCGACGTGAGCCTGGATAACGCGGTCGGCTGGGCCGTACAGGCCGGCGTCGATGCGCCCATCAACGAACGGTGGAGCCTGAACGCGGACGTGAAGAAGGTGTTCGTCAAGTCCGACGCCAGCATCAACGGCGGCGCCCTGAAGAGTGAGGTGCAACTCGATCCCTGGGTCGTCTCCGTCGGACTGGGGCGGCGCTTCTAGGGCTTCCGGAGAGCCATCGCGCGCGTGACCCTGATCGATGCCGACGGTTCCTCCGGGGATCAACAGATCGCCTGGGGGAAGCGCGCGCGGTGCCTCGAACTGCCGGTCAACCAGGTTTTCCGATGGTCGCAGGCCTCAAGGTCCGGATTGGGCCCGCGGCGGTGTTGGCCGCAGGATCGATTCGGCGTGGGGATCTGGCTGACAGTCTGGATCGTCGGGGGCGGCATCGCCCGCGCGCCAAGGCCAATATATTGTGCTATACGAGGAGCACGACACCATTCCAGGGGGCAGGCGAGCGCCGACCCTATCTTGCGGCGCCGGTGGCGCCGCACGATATCCTTGGCGAATTCGACACGGCCGTGGGCGATGAATTGACCGAAGTGGCTGGTGGCCCAGCCGGCGTTCCGATGACCATCGGAGTGGACCGGGCGCGCCGCGAAGGGCTGAATGCCCCGCCGGTGAAAGCCTGGACGAAATCTGAGGCGATGACCCCGCCCTGGCGCTCGGGATTCGCCCCATGGCAGCAGGACCGCAGTTGGTCCTGCCTGTGCTTTGCGGGAACCTTGCATGCCTGACGGCTCATCGACCTCACACCTGTTCCGTCCCAAGCTGGCGACCGTTCTCGGCGAACACTACAGTTGGACGTCGCTTCGGCACGACGCCGCCGCCGGCCTTACCGTGGCGGTGGTCGCATTGCCGCTTTCCATGGCGATCGCCGTCGCCTCGGGCGTCTCGCCGGACCGCGGACTGTACACGGCGATCGTCGGGGGGTTCCTGGTGTCGCTGCTCGGAGGCAGCCGCTTCCAGATCGGTGGTCCCGCCGGCGCATTCATCGTTCTGATGGCGACGACCCAGGCCCGGTTCGGCCTGGACGGCCTGGTGCTGGCCGTGGCGATGTCGGGCGTCATGCTGACCCTCATGGGCATCTCGCGGGTGGGCGGCCTGATCCGCCACATTCCACATGCGGTCACCGTGGGTTTCACGGCTGCGATCGCGGTTACGATCGTGGCGAGCCAGCTCACGAACCTGGGCGGGCTCAGATTGGCCGGGGCCGAACCCGGGCCGTTCTTCCCCAAGCTCGCCGCCATCCTGTCGGCCCGGGGCAGCGTCAATCCCAACGCGGTGGTCATCGGCGTCGCGGTGGCGGCCATGATCCTGGTCATCCGGCGCTATCGACCCACATGGCCAGGCATGCTGCTGGCGGTGGTGGCGGCCGCGTTCGCCACCTGGGGCCTCGGCCTTCCCGTGGAAACCCTCGGCTCGCGATTCGGAGCTCTGGCGTCAAACCTTCCGACGCCGCACCTCCCGGCCGTCTC
>DASUIJ010000089.1:0-3988 GCA_036279815.1 Phenylobacterium sp.
ATGGCCCGCGACCGGATCGGCAGGCTGATCGCCGAGGGCAAGGACGTGAAGATCATCACGATCGGCAAGAAGGCGCGCGACCAGCTCAAGCGCCTCTACGCCGACCGCTTCGTCGAACACTACGACGCCGGCGCCGCGCCCTCGCTCGAAGTGGCCCAGTCCGTCGGCGAAAAGGTCGCCGACATGTTCGAGGCCGGCGAGATCGACGTCGTGTCGCTGGCCTTCTCGAAGTTCAAGTCGGTGGTCATCCAGACGCCGACCTTCAAGCAGCTGATCCCGGCCCAGGTGGAGGGCGGCGGCGCCGTCGACCTCAAGGGCGCGGCCTATGAGTACGAGCCGGACGCCGAGGGCATCCTCGAGACGCTCCTGCCGCGCAACCTGAACGTCCAGGTGCTGTCGGCCATGCTGGAGAACCAGGCCGGGTTCTTCGCGTCGCAGATGGCCGCCATGGACAACGCCACCCGCAGCGCCGGCGACATGATCGCCGCGCTGACCCTGAAATATAACCGCTCACGCCAGGCGCAGATCACCAAGGAGCTGATCGAGATCATCTCCGGCGCCGAAGCGCTCTAACCGAAAGAGTCCGAACCCATGGCTACGACCCCCAAGGCTCCCGCGAAGAAGCCCGCCGCCGCCAAGGCCGCCCCTGCCAAGGCCGCGGCTCCCAAGACCGCCGCCGCCAAGGCGGCTCCGGCCAAGAAGGCTCCGGCCGCCAAGGCCGCCGCGCCGGCGAACCTGCCCAAGGGCGTCGCCACCGGCCGGATCGTCCAGGTCATCGGCGCCGTCGTGGACGTCGAGTTCACCGGCCACCTGCCGTCGATCATGAACGCGCTGGAGACCACCAACACCGACCAGCGGACGGGCCTGCCCTTCCGCCTGGTGCTGGAAGTCGCCCAGCACCTGGGTGAGAACACCGTCCGCACCATCGCCATGGACACCACCGAGGGCCTGACCCGCGGTCAGCCCGTGGCCGACACCGGCGCCGGCATCACCGTCCCGGTCGGCCCCGCGACCCTTGGCCGCATCATGAACGTCATCGGCGAGCCGATCGACGAAGCCGGCCCGATCGCGTCGACCTTCACCTCGACCATCCACCGCGAGGCCCCGTCCTTCGCCGAGCAATCGACCTCGGCCGAAGTGCTGGTCACCGGGATCAAGGTCGTGGACCTGCTCTGCCCCTACACCAAGGGCGGCAAGATCGGCCTGTTCGGCGGCGCCGGCGTGGGCAAGACCGTGACCATGCAGGAGCTGATCAACAACATCGCCAAGGCCTACGGCGGCTACTCCGTGCTGGCCGGCGTCGGCGAGCGCACCCGCGAAGGCAACGACCTCTATCACGAGATGATCGAGTCGAACGTCAACAAGCCCGGCGGCGGCGAAGGCTCCAAGTGCACCCTGGTCTACGGCCAGATGAACGAACCTCCGGGCGCCCGCGCCCGCGTGGCCCTGACCGGCCTGGCGCAGGCCGAGTACTTCCGCGACCAGGAAGGCAAGGACGTGCTGCTGTTCATCGACAACATCTTCCGGTTCACCCAGGCGGGTTCGGAAGTGTCGGCGCTGCTGGGCCGCATCCCCTCGGCCGTGGGCTATCAGCCCACCCTGGCCACCGAGATGGGCAACCTGCAGGAGCGCATCACCTCCACCAACAAGGGTTCGATCACCTCGGTCCAGGCCATCTACGTGCCCGCCGACGACCTGACCGACCCGGCGCCCGCCACCTCGTTCGCCCACCTGGACGCGACGACGGTGCTGAGCCGCGATATCGCCGCCCAGGCCATCTTCCCGGCCGTGGACCCGCTGGACTCCACCTCGCGGATCATGGACCCGCTGGTGATCGGCGAAGAGCACTATCAGGTCGCCCGCCGCGTGCAGGAGACCCTGCAGCAGTACAAGGCCCTGAAGGACATCATCGCCATCCTGGGCATGGACGAGCTGTCGGAAGAGGACAAGCTGACGGTCGCCCGCGCCCGTAAGATCTCCAAGTTCCTGTCGCAGCCCTTCCACGTGGCCGAGCAGTTCACCAACATGCCCGGCGTGTTCGTGAGCCTGGAGGACACCATCCGCTCGTTCAAGGCGGTGGTGGACGGCGAATACGACCATCTCCCCGAGGCCGCCTTCTACAACGTCGGCACCATCGAGGACGCGGTGGCCAAGGCCGAGCAACTGGCCTCGGAAGCGTAGGATACGATGGCTGCGAAGCTGCACTTTTCCCTGGTCTCGCCTGAGCGCGAACTGTTCTCCGGCGAGGTCGACCAGGTCGACGCGCCGGGGTCGGAAGGCGACTTCGGCGTGCTGCCCGGCCACGCGCCGTTCATGACCGCGCTGCGGGAAGGTCCCGTGCGGGTGTCCAATGACGGCAGGACCGTGACCTACGACGTGAAGGGCGGCTTCGCCGACGTCACGCCCGCGGGACTCACCATCCTTGCCGAGCACGCGGTCGAGGTTTAATCCATCGCCTCTTTACGGTCGTAAAGTCTCGCTAGGGGGACTTGCGAGGGACGACCGCATTGAGTGTGATATGAGACAAGTCAGGGGAACCGTCATGCGCTCCGCCATCGCCACTATGATCGTCGCCGCCGGCGTCGCCACCGCCGCCGTGGCTCAGACGCCGCCCACGGCGCCGTCGGCGCCCGCGCCGACTACGGCGGCTCCCGCCGTCGCCGCGCCGGCCGCGCCCATGGCCCCGGCCACTCCGCCGGCTCCGGACGCCACGGCGCCCGCCGCCCCGGCGGCCCCGGAGGCCGCCCCGGCCCAGCCGGAACCGACCCTGCCGACCTCCGGCGACGGGTTCGAAGTCGTCGACATCCTGCAAAAGGTCTGCGTGCCGCTCGTCCGCGGCGGCGACTACGCCAAACTGTCCGCCGCCGCCGGCATGAAGAAAGTCCGCAAGAACGGCATGCAGGTCTATGTGAAGCAGCTCGGCGCCGACAAGAACTACTCCATCACGGTGGAGCCGCAGGGCTCGAACAAGAACGTCTGCCAGCTGACGCTGAACTACGCGATCAACGGCGAGAAGCCGATCATCTCGGCCCTCAACATCTGGTCCTACCTGCACGATCCCTACATGCCCGTGCAGCGCAACGACTACGTCCCGGCGACCGACTTCAAGCGCATCACCAACTCCTGGGAATATTACGACGAGCACAAGTCCAACGGCCTGGTGTTCCTGCAGCTCAAGAAGCCTGACGGCAGCCCGGTGAACAACAAGTACGACGTGGCCAACGCGCTCTACAGCGAGCGCCAGTTCTGATCCCGGCCGATCTCGGCTAGACAGGTTCAGGCGCCGGGGACGACCCCGGCGCCTTTTCCTTTTTGGGGACGACCCCAGGCAAACCCAGGAGCAGGCCGTGGCATGGCTCGTCCTTTTCGTCGCCGGTCTCTGCGAGGTCGGCTGGGCCGTGGGCCTGAAATACACTGAGGGCTTCACGCGGCTGGGGCCCACCCTGTTCACCGCAGCATGCCTGGCGGCCTCGATGGCGCTGCTGGCCTGGTCGGTGAAGACCCTGCCGCTGGGCACCGCCTATGCGGTCTGGACCGGCATCGGCGCGGTGGGCGCGGTGACCCTGGGCGTTGTGCTGTTCAAGGAGCCCGTGACCCCGGCCCGGATGATCTGCCTGGGCCTGATCGTGGCCGGCATTCTGGGCCTGCGCCTGGCGGGCGGATCCCAGGCCTAGAGCGCGTCCTGGTTCGCCGACTGCGCCAGCCAGTCGAGGGCGCCCTGGGCCACCGTCTCCCATCCCGGCTCGCCCGGCAGCCAGTGGCTCATGCCGGGCAGCTCGCGGCACGTGGCGCCCAGGCGCTCGGCGATCTGCCGGGCGGTCGAGGGCGGATGCACCACGTCGCGGCTGCCGACCATGACCAGGCTGGGGGCGCCCATGGGCCCCGATCCCAGGCCGGTGGTCATGAACGGGTCCAGCCACCAGTTCAGGGTCTCCCACAGGGCCCGGCCGCTCTCGGTGCGCAGGCGCGCGACCGCGGCGTCGCGGTC
>DASUIJ010000090.1:0-2166 GCA_036279815.1 Phenylobacterium sp.
GACATCCTGATCACGGCGGAGCTCAAGGCCATCGACGGCACGGGCGGGATCCTGGGCCAGGCAGGCCCGACCTCGATGCGGACGGGCAGCTACCTGCCGGCCACCGCGACCATGCAGTTCGATAGCGCCGACGCGGTCAACTACAACAACCAGCAGCTCTTCGACGAGATCGTCACCCACGAGATGCTGCACAGCGTCGGGTTCGGCTCGATCTGGAGCTACAAGGGACTGGCGAGCGGGTACGATTATCTGGGGGCCCAGGGGCTCGCGGAATACAACGCCCTGCTCGCCGCCAAGGGCCTGCCCGCGGCGACCAGCGTCCCGCTGGAGGACGGCGGCGGATCCGGAACCGCAGGTTCGCACTGGTCGGAGGCGGTCTTCGACCACGAACTGATGACCGGCTACATCGACCAGGCGCCCGACCCGCTCAGCAAGATGACCGTCGCGGCCCTGGGGGACCTCGGCTACCAGGTGAACACCGCGTCCACCTTCATCGACGGCTACATCCTGGCCTAGGCGCCCTCTAGGGCTCCAGTTCGACCACGCCGGCGTCGGTCCCCACCAGGGCCAGGTCGGCGAGGTCGAGGAACAGGCCGTGCTCGACCACGCCGGTGACGCTCTTCAGCGCCGCGGCCAGCAGGGCCGGCTCGGGAATGCGCCCGCAGGCGGCGTCGTAGATCACATTGCCGCCGTCCGTGAGCACCGGCGCGCCGTCCTTCATCCGCAGGCGCGGCGCGATGCCGATCTCGCATTCGACCAGGGCGTCGCAGATGCGGGCCATGGTGGTGGTGTGGCCGAAGGCGACCACTTCGATGGGCAGGGCGAACCTGCCCAGCACCGGCACCCGCTTGGCGGCGTCGGCGATGACCACGCAGCGCTTCGACGCCTCCCAGACCAGCTTCTCGCGCAGCAGGGCCGCGCCGCCGCCCTTGATCAGCGACAGGGCCGGTCCGATCTCGTCGGCGCCGTCCACGGTCAGGTCGATGGTCCGGGTCTCCCCCAGCTGAGCGATCTTCATGCCCAGGCTGACCGCGAGTTCGCCGGTGGCCCTGGAGGTGGGCACGCCGACGATGTCGAGCTTGCGGGCGGCCAGGGCCTTCACGAACCAGGCGGCCGTGGAGCCGGTGCCCAGGCCCACCACCATGCCCGACTGCGCCAGGAGGGCCGCGGCCTCGCCGGCGGCCCGCTTCTGATCGTCGGCGCTCATTTGGGTTTCCTGTTGGCGAGCTTGGTGGCCCGGAACCGGGCGGCCCAGCCATCCTTGTTGACCTGGTCGGCGCGCTCGAGGGCCAGGGCGTCGGGCGGCACGTCCTGGGTGACCACCGTGCCCGAGCCGGTCATGGCGCCGGCGCCGATGGTGCGGGGGGCCACGATGGCGGTGTTGGAGCCGATGAAGGCGCCCTCCCCCACATGGGTCTCCCATTTGTCGAAGCCGTCGTAGTTGCAGAAGATGGTCCCGGCGCCGATGTTGGCTCCCGCCCCCACCGTGCCGTCGCCCAGATAGGCCAGGTGATTGGCCTTGGCGCCCTTGCCCAGCTTGACCTTCTTCACCTCGACGAAGTTGCCGATATGGACGTCCTCGCCGATGTCCGCGCCCGGCCGCAGGCGGGCGTAGGGGCCGACCAGGGCGCCTGGCCCCACCCTGGCGCCTTCCAGATGGCTGAAGGCGCGGATGACGGCGCCGGTCTCGACCGAGACCCCCGGCGCGAACACCACGAACTGCTCGATCTGCGCCCCGGCGGCGATCTGGGTGTCCCAGGAGAAGTGGACGGTGTCGGGCGCCAGCATGGCGACGCCCTGGGCCAGGAAATGGGCGCGGGCGCGGGCCTGGAAGATCGCCTCGGCCTGGGCCAGCTGGGCGGGGGTGTCCGCGCCCATCACCGCGTTCTCCGAAGCGAAGTGGGCGCGAACCTTCTTCTCCTCGACCGTGGCCATGCCGACGATGTCGGTGACGTAGTATTCGCCCTTGGCGTTGTCGTTGGTCACCCGGTCGAGCCAGGCGAACAGCTGGGCGCGATCGGCGCAGTACATGCCGGCGTTGCAGGCCTTGGCCGCCAGTTCCTCCTGGGTCGCCTCGCGGGCCTCGACGATGCGCATCACATGGCCGTCGGCGCCGCAGATCAGCCGTCCGTACAGCAGGGGATCGGCGGGGCGGAATCCCATCAG
>DASUIJ010000091.1:0-6885 GCA_036279815.1 Phenylobacterium sp.
CGCCGGTGTCCGGCGGCCAGGCAGGCGCGGAGAGCGGCCAGCTGACCGTGATGTGCGGCGGCGAGGAGGCGGCCTATGTCCGGGCCCAGCCGGTGATCGACGCCTTCGCCAAGGCGGTGCGGCGGATGGGCGGTCCGGGCGCCGGTCAGCTGGCCAAGATGGTCAACCAGATCTGCATCGCCGGCGTCGTCCAGGGCCTTGCGGAAGGCCTGCATTTCGCCAGGCGCGCGGGGCTGGACCCCGCAGAGGTCTACGAGGCGATCTCCAAGGGCGCGGCGCAGTCCTGGCAGATGGACAACCGCTGGAAGACCATGGCCGAGGGCCGCTTCGACTTCGGGTTCGCCGTGGACTGGATGCGCAAGGACCTGGGGCTGGTGCTGGACGAGGCGCAGGCCAACGGCGCGGCGCTGGACATGACCCGGATGGTCGACGGGTTCTACGCCGAGGTCCAGGAGATGGGAGGCGCCCGCTGGGACACGTCGAGCCTCGTGGCGCGGCTGGAGAAGCCGTGATGGCGGCGGTTTTCGAGACGGAGCGCCTGGTCCTGGACGAACTCGCCGCCGATCGCGACGAGCTGTTCGTGTTCGAACTGCTGAACGAGCCGGGGTTCCTGGAGAACATCGGGGACCGGGGCGTGACCGACCTGGCCGGGGCCCGTCGCTATATCGAGACCGGCCCGGCCGCCAGCTACGCGACCAACGGTTTCGGGCTATGGCGGATGGTGGAGAAGGCGACCGGCGAGCCGGTGGGCGTCTGCGGGCTGATCAAACGCGAGGGGCTGGCGGATCCCGATGTTGGCTACGCCGTCCTGGAACGCTTCTGGGGGCGCGGCTACGCGGAAGAGGCGGCCCGGGCGACGCTGGCGCATGGCCGCAATGCGCTGGGCATCGGTCGGATCGTGGCGATCACCACCCCTGGCAATGTGGGGTCGATCCGGGTGCTGGAGAAGATCGGCCTGCGCCCCGAGGGACGGATCCATCTCCCCGACCACGGCGGCGAGAGCGCCTACTTCGTCTCGGACGCCTGACGCGACAGGCCGGCCAGGTCGTCTTCGCCCGGCTCGCGCCTGCGCATGGTCAGCGGGCGTCCCCGGCGTCGCGGATCAGCGCGCGACCAGCTCGAGGATCACGCCCCCAGCATCCGCGCCGCGACCGGGGCGAAATAGGTGATCACGCCGGCGGCGCCGGCGCGCTTGAAGGCGCCCAGGCTTTCCATGATGGCGCGGTCCTCGTCGATCCAGCCGTTGCCGGCGGCCGCCTTGATCATCGCGTACTCGCCGGAGACCTGGAAGGCGAAAGTGGGCATGTGGAAGGCCTCGACCACACGCTGGACGATGTCGAGATAGGGCATGCCCGGCTTGACCATCACCATGTCCGCGCCCTCGGAGATGTCGAGGGCGACCTCGCGCAGGGCCTCGTCGGAATTGGCCGAGTCCATCTGGTAGGTCTTCTTGTCGGCGGGATTGTCGATCGAGCCCGTGCCGAGCTTTCCCGAGCCGATGGCGTCGCGATAGGGGCCGTAGAAGGCCGAGGCGTACTTGGCGGCGTAGGACATGATCATCACGTCCTGGTGGCCGGAGGACTCCAGCATATGGCGGATCGCGGCGACGCGGCCGTCCATCATGTCGGAGGGGGCCAGGATGTCGGCCCCGGCTTCGGCCTGCATCAGGCCCTGGGCCACCAGGCGCTCGATGGTGGGGTCGTTGAGGATGCGGCCGCCCTCGATCACGCCGTCATGGCCGTGGTCGGTGAAGGGGTCCAGGGCCACGTCGCACATGATCCCGACTTCGGGGGCTGCGTCCTTCATGGCCTTGACCGCGCGGGCGACGACGCCGTCCGGATCCAGGGCCAGGGTCCCGGCGGCGTCCTTCTTGGCGCCGTCGATGTGCGGGAAGACGGCGATGGCCGGGATGCCCAGCCTGCGGGCCTCGACGGCGGCCTTGGCGCAGTCCTTGACCGAGAGTCGCGAGACGCCGGGCATGGAGGCCACGGGGATCTCGCCTTCGCCCTCATGAACCACCATCGACCAGATCAGGTCGGCAGGCGTCAGGACGGTTTCACGAACAAGTCGTCGGACCCAGTCGGCTTGGCGCAGGCGGCGGAGACGCAGGGCGGGGTAGGCGGCGAGGGGGGCTTGGTTCATGCGGCAGCGCTGTGACCGATCCCCCGCTGAGACGCAAGCCTGATGAAGCCCACGGCCGGCGCTCCGACCAGCCAGGCGGCCGCCAGACCCGAGAACAGGATGAAGCCGGCGAGCAGCGCCACCACCATGCCGTCGACCGAAAGCCGGGACAGGTCGAGGGTGATGTCGGTGACGCCCATGTACGATTCCACCGGATGACGGGCGGAGATGCCGACCAGGTCGCGCACGGCCCGGATGGCGGCGCCGATGGCGCAGAGACCGGCCGCCAGGCTGAGCCCGAACGCGACCCAGAAGATGCGGATCTGGAAGTTCATGTGGCTGCGGACGTCGGAGGGGGCCTCGTCGCGCTGGGAGTAGGCGATGATGGCGGCGATCAGGCCGGGGACCCCGGCGAAGAAGATCGATGCGAACAGCAGGGCGTAGTTCACGAGCGCAAGATTATACGCCGCCTCGGCGTCCCGGCGTCCGAGCGCGTGATCGGCCATGCGGTCGAACTCCTGGGTTACTGGCGTTGACAGGTTGCGCCAGCGGAGCCAGTTCCTCAAGCCAACCCATTCCGAGGCCCCCATGGATTTCAATCTCACCGAGGACCAGCGCGCCATCGAAGACGCCGCGCGGGTGTTCGCCGCCGAGGAGCTGGCCCCCCATTCCGCGCGCTGGGACGAGGAGAAGCATTTCCCCGTCGATGTGATGCGAAAGGCCGCGGGCCTTGGGTTCGCCGGGCTGTATGTGCGCGAGGACGTGGGCGGATCGGCGCTCAGCCGCCTGGACGCCTCCATCGTGTTCGAGCAGCTCAGCCAGGGCGACGTCTCCACCGCGGCCTTCCTGTCGATCCACAACATGGCCTCGTGGATGATCGACAGATTCGGCTCCGACGACCTTCGCCGGCGCTATCTGCCGCGACTCACCACCATGGAGCTGATCGCCAGCTACTGCCTGACCGAGCCCGGCTCGGGGTCGGACGCGGCGGCCCTGACCACCCGCGCCGTGCGCGACGGCGACGACTATCTGCTGACGGGCTCCAAGGCGTTCATCTCCGGCGCCGGGGTCTCCGACCTCTATCTGGTGATGGCGCGGACCGGCCAGCCGGGCCCCAAGGGCGTGTCGGCCTTCGTGGTCGAGCGGGACTGGGCCGGGGTGTCGTTCGGCGCCCAGGAGCGAAAGATGGGCTGGAACTCGCAGCCCACCGCCCAGGTCAACCTGGATGGCGTGAGGGTTCCGGAATCCAACCGCCTGGGCCAGGAAGGCGAGGGGTTCCGCTTCGCCATGGCCGGCCTGGACGGCGGACGGATCAACATCGCCTCCTGTTCCCTGGGGGGCGCGCAATGCGCGCTGGACACCGCCCGGAGCTATCTGGAGAGCCGTAAGCAGTTCGGGCAGCCGCTGAAGGACTTCCAGGCCCTGCAGTTCCGGCTGGCGGACATGGCGACCGAACTCGAGGCCGCCCGCCTGATGGTGCGGCGCGCGGCGCACGCGCTGGACAACCGCGATCCCAAGGCCACCCAATATTGCGCCATGGCCAAGCGGTTCGCCACCGACGCCGGATTCGAGGTCGCCAACCAGGCGCTGCAACTGCATGGCGGCTACGGCTACCTCAAGGACTATCCTCTGGAGAGGATCGTGCGCGACCTTCGGGTCCACCAGATCCTTGAGGGCACCAACGAAATCATGCGCGTGATCACGGCGCGGGAGATGCTGCGGCAATGAGTGAAGTCCAGGTTCGTATCGAGGGCGCCGTCGGGCGCCTGACGCTCAATCGTCCCCAGGCGCTGCACGCGCTGACCACGAGGATGTGCCAGGAGATCACCGACGCCCTGGTCACCTGGCTGGACAATCCGATCGTCAAGCTTGTGCTGATCGACCACGCGGGCGAGCGGGGCTTCTGCGCCGGGGGCGACATCCGGATGCTGGCCGAGAGCGGGGCCGGGGACGGGGCGGCGGCGCGGGAGTTCTTCTTCACCGAGTATCGACTGAACCACCTGCTGTTCGAATATCCCAAACCTGTCCTGGCCATCATGGACGGGGTGACCATGGGCGGCGGGGTCGGGCTGTCGGCGCCGGCGCAGTACCGGGTGGCGACCGAGCGGACCACCTACGCCATGCCGGAGACCGGGATCGGGCTGTTCCCGGACGTGGGAGGCGGCTGGTTCCTGCCCCGGATGCCGGGCCACATCGGCCTGTGGCTGGCCCTGACCGGGGCACGGATCAAGGCGGCGGACTGCGAACTGATCGGCATGGCCACCGACTACATCGAGAGCAGCAGGATAGAGGCGTTCAAGGCCGCGCTTGTCGCCGACCCGGCCGCGGTGGAGACCCTGCTGACCGAGTTCGAGGGCGATGCGGGTCGGCCGACCCTGGCCCAGCACCAGGACGAGATCGACCGGATATTCTCCCTGGGCAGCGTCGAGGCGATCTTCGAGGCGCTGGAGGCGGCGGGGACCGACTGGGCCCGCGAGCAGCTCAAGGCGCTGGCGACCAAGTCGCCGCAGACCCTGAAGGTGGCCTTCCGGCAGCTGGCGCTGGGCGGCAAGGCCAGGACCTTCGCCGAGAACATGGCCATGGAGTACCGGATCGGGGCCCGGGTGGTGCAGAGGCCGGACTTCCTGGAAGGCGTGCGCGCCGTGATCGTCGAGAAGGACAACGCCCCGAAATGGAACCCGGCGAAACTGGAGGGCGTCACCCAGGCCATGCTGGACGAAATCTTTTCACCCCTGCCTTCCGCTCAGGAATGGTCACCCTTACCTGGGCTTTGAGCCGATAGCGCCGTTATGCAACGCGCCCCGGGGAGGAAAATATGAAGCGTAACCTGATGCTGGCCGCGAGCGCGGCCCTGGTCCTGATGACGGGCGGAAACGCCCTGGCGGCGCCGTCGCCGACGGTGGTCGCGGCCGTGGCCGACAAGGGCCGGCCGGAGGCGGACACCAAGCGCGACGCCGCTCGCAAGCCCGCCGAAATGCTTGAATTCGCGGGCGTGAAGCCCGGCCAGACCGTGGCGGACTTCCTGCCCGGCGGCGGCTATTTCACCCGCATCTTCTCCAAGGCCGTGGGCCCGAAGGGCACGGTCTATGCGATCATCTCCGAGCAGCAGGCCGCCAACAAGGAAAAGCCCCCGGCGGTGAGCCTCATCTCGACGAGCGCCGACTATTCCAACCTCAAGGTGGTCGCGGCAAACTTCCAGACCCTGACCCTGCCGACCCCGGCCGACGTGATCTGGACCTCGCGGAACTATCACGACCTGCACCTGACCCGGCTGAACCTGGACGTGGCGGCGGTGAACAAGTCGATCTTCAACGCCCTGAAGCCGGGCGGCTATTACATCGTGCTCGACCATGCCGGCGCCGCCGGCTCGGGCCTGGACGCGCCCAACACCCTGCACAGAATCGATCCGGCCATCGTGAGGACGGAACTCGAGGCCGCCGGCTTCAAGTATGTGGGCGAGAGCAAGGTGCTGGCCAATCCCGCCGACGATCACACCAAGCCGGTGTTCGACGGGACGATCCAGGACCACACCGACCAGTTCATCTTCAAGTTCCAACGTCCCAAGTAAGGAGACTTCCGTGACCCGCATCGCCTTCATCGGCCTGGGCAACATGGGCGGCGGCATGGCCGCGAACCAAGCCAAGGCGGGTCACGACGTCCACGCGTTCGACCTCTCGGAGGCGGCGGTCGCCAAGGCCGTCGCCGCCGGATGCCGCGCCTCCGGCTCGGCCGCGGCCGCCGTCAAGGACGCCGACGTGGTCATCACCATGCTGCCGGCGGGGCCGCACGTGCGGTCGGTCTACGCCGACCATATCGCGCCGGCGGCCAAGCCGGGCGCCCTGTTCATCGACTGCTCGACCATCGACGTCGACAGCGCCCGCGCCGTGGCCCAGGCGGTGACGAAACTGGGCTTCCGCTTCGCCGACGCGCCGGTCTCCGGCGGCACGGCGGGCGCCGAGGCCGGGACGCTGGCTTTCATGGTCGGTTGCGACGAGGCGCAGTTCGCCCAGGTGGAGGCCGTGCTGCAGCCCATGGCCCGCGCCATCATCCGCGCCGGCGACTACGGGGCCGGGCAGGCGGCCAAGATCTGCAACAACATGGTGCTGGGCATCTCCATGATCGGAGTGTGCGAAGCCTTCGCCCTGGCCGAAAAGCTGGGCCTGGAGGCCGAGCGATTCTTCGAAATCGCCTCGAAGTCGTCGGGCCAGTGCTGGTCCCTGACCAGCTATGCGCCCTGGCCGGGTCTGGTGGAGACCGCCCCGTCCAACCGCGGGTACGAAGGCGGATTCGCCACCGCCATGATGCTCAAGGACCTGAAGCTGGCCCAGGAGGCGGCGGCCAAGGCCGGGGCCTCGACCCCGCTCGGGGCCCAGGCCGAGGCCATGTATGCGCTGTTCGATCGGCTGGGCGCGGGCGACAAGGATTTTTCCGCCATCCTGCAGCTCCTGCGGGGCCAGGTCCCCTAGTTCACCTGAACACCGTTCACGAAACGGAAGCCCGTTCTCACGAAATGTGCGCCGGTGCGACGTGACGGATTGTAGACACGGCGACGTCGCAGCGCGATAAACCCTGCCGCAACAAGGGGACCGGCGACGGAGCCAGCAGTTTGGCGACCAGTCCGGAATTCAAGTCGATGGATTACAAGGCCGCATTTCAGACCGCGCTTGAGCGTATTCACGCCGAGGGCCGCTACCGGGTGTTTGCGGACCTGAAGCGCCATCGAGGGCAGTTTCCGCGGGCGACCTGGACCCAGGCCGACGGGAG